>CAKQVW010000029.1 GCA_934277865.1 uncultured Pseudobdellovibrionaceae bacterium
ATCGAGGCCAAATCGCGATTGGTCGCGGCGATGATTCGCACGTTGACCTTCGTCGGCGCACGCCCGCCAAGACGTTCGATTTCCCCTTCCTGCAGCACGCGCAAGAGCTTGGCCTGCAACAGCAGCGGCATTTCGCTGATCTCGTCCAACAGAATCGTGCTCTCATGGGCGAGCTCAAACTTTCCAGGCTTCGCCGCATGAGCGCCGGTGAACGCGCCCTTTTCGTGTCCAAAAAGTTCGCTTTCCAAAAGACCTTCTGGAACCGCCGCACAGTTGATCGCCACCAGGCGACGAGACGCCCGAGGACTCGCAGCATGAATGTACTTCGCCAAGAGTTCTTTGCCGGTGCCTGATTCTCCTTGAATCAAAACGGTGGCACGACTTGAGGCAACGTTCTCCGCCATTCGAAGAACACGCAGCATCTCGGAATCTTGGGTACGGATTTCAACATTCTTCACGCCTGCTCCCTGTTTCGCCTTCTCACGTTCAACGAATCTCGGCCGCTGCCGGAATTCGCTCGATGTACTTTTTGTATTCGTCGCGCCACTTCGCACCGCTCATCTGTTCAGATGCCAAACGGCGCCAGAGGTTCTTCTCGTCTTGTGCAAGTCCCTTCCAAGTCGTTTCCGCAGACTTAAGGTCTCCTGCTTCAAACTGAAGTTTCCCCATTCGATACCGAACCGAATCAAAACCTTTTCTCGAGGCATCTGCGTTGGCGACCGGCAGTTCAAGAAGTGTCGCAAATGCTTGAATTGCCTCTTTTGGCTTTCCTCGCGCCAATGCGACTTCCGCTTTGACCTCAAGAGCGCCCGCTTTTTGTTTCTCGAGATCGGCGACCGGGCCGCCCTGTGCTTCCAATCCTTTGTCGATTCCAGAAATCGCAGTTTCGATCGCCGATTCCGCCGACTTAAAATCCTTGGACTTCAGCGCAAGCTTTGCCACGCGCAGGTGAAGCGGAGCGACTACTGCCACATTGGCGTCTTTTGTCGCCATCGCCTTGATCACATCAGCCAAAAACTTGCGTGCAAGATCAGTCTGTCCACGAGCTTCCGCCACATCCGCGGCAAGACCTGCTCGTTCCGATTGTTCAACTTCAGAAAGCTTCGCAAGATCTTTGATTTGTTTAAGTTCAGCCTCTGCCGCCGCGTAGTCCCGGTTCTGTGCTGCAACCGCTGCCAATCGCAGGCGAACACTTTCTTTGGAAATCGGAGCCTCAAACACGTCGCGTGTGTCAGGAGTTTGCGATTCCAGGCGCGCCAAAGTCTCGCGGTATTGTTCGGCCGAGTCACCCAAGACGCCTGCAGCTTCGTACGCTTTTGCCGCGTAAAACGGAAGGTCGGCTCGGCGAATACCTTTCAACCATCCCGACTGGTCCCGCGAATAGAGCCTCAGGCCCTGAATAAAATCACCACGATCGACATAGCTACGAATATTGTCCGACAAGTTACGAACGATGCGTCCCTTGATCAGAGGCAAGTGTTTGGACTGTGTATTCTCTTTGTAGAACTGAATGAGATCTTTCGTCGCTCGCTCGTACTCTTTTCGTTCGTTGAAAGCGTCCGCAACCGAAATCACCCGGAACTCCTGAATAAACGGAAGATCTGCATCACGTTTCACGATCTCGTCGATCTCAAGAAGCGCGTCTTTCAGTTCACGGTCCTTCATCATCTTCGGGATACGCGCCGTCAGCACGCGCATCCGAGCGATATCCGCACCTGGCGTCGATCGGAATCGGAAATACGATTCAAAAAACGCACCTGTAACACGCGAATCATCTGCGCCAACCAAGGTCTCAATAAGTTCTCCTAGGCGAGTCATCGCGTAGCCACCATGACGGTGTTCAGGGAACTTTTGCAGGAACTGACGGAACGAATCGATCGCCATTTTCTCTTGGCCAAGGCGAAACCGCGATTCCGCAAGATTGTAGAACGCATTCGGAAACCGGCCGGTGGCTTCCGGATAGGCCTTGATCGCACGATCGTATTCCGCAATCGCCTTTTGATAGTCACCGCGACGGAAGTACACATCACCCTTGCGGAATCCCGCTTCCTGACGATCCTTTACGCTTTTCGCATTTTGTTCGACATCCGTCAGTTCCTTGAGGGCGTCATCCCACCGGTTCAGCGAAAGAAACGCTCGCGCGATCGAAATTTTCACCTGACCTGCATACTTCGAATCTGGCTTCAACCGGACAAGCCGTTGAAATGTTTTAAGTGCACCAAAACTGTCACCGCGATCAAGATAACTGTAGCCGACAAGCAAAAGTGTGCGAGTCGTCATAGGTGAATCGGGGTATTTTTCGACGAGGTTGTTATAAAGCCCCATCGCCTCTTCAAAATCCGCGTCGTGAAGATTGGAATCACTTTTAATCTTGTTCTCTTCGTTGTAAACGCGCTCTTGGCGCCACAACGCATAGTGCGTGTCAGCCATCGCATAGCGAACAATTTCGTCGTAGTCCGATTGCGGGTACTTCTTAAGAAAGTCTTTCGCCGTCGAAAGAAACAGAGCTTGCCGTTGATTTTTAAACAACGTCAGCAGCAGTCGAGCCTCTTTGTTTTCAGCTGTGTCTTTCGGCAGAATTTCATAAAGCGGCGGTGCCGCTTGCAGTTCACCAAGCTTCGGGAATCCCAGATCCAACATCGGAAACGGAATTCGAAGAGCCGCACGCGACTGAAGACGTGCCGACTCGCGAATTTCATAGTCCTTCACTGTAAAACGACGAAACTCCGGGTCGCCGCCATCAAAAATTCCACGCTCAAAATCTTTACGTGAGGCAATCTGCTCGGCCAAAGATGCGGGCTCTGCCGATAGCGTCGTTGCACCGGTCGGACCCTGTTTGGCGACAATCACAAAGTCGCCACCAGCTGGCTCGCGCTTTTGCGGGTCTTTCGCTGGCGACGACGGTTTCGCCTTCGCCTTCTCTTCGGATTCGTTGGCTGCAGCCAATGGTTTGGCGTCTTTTAGCGCGTCCTGCGCTGGGAAAAAGTCGACCACAAGGCGCTTCGGCTGATCCGAAACATAGTCAAAGAAGTCGACGTCTTTTCCAGCCTGGAAGCGGATCTCAACGTTGCCATCGACCGATTTCGGCTCGATCGACAAAACCTTCACTTGGCCGTCAGCAACTTCCCGCAAACGTCGCATCGACGCTTCATCCAGGTTGGGAATACGAAGGACGACTTCGCCTTTGTCGTTGCGTTCGAGCTTATAGCGATCGGACCCCGTGCCTTCGAATTCAAAATGCGAGGCGTCGCCGATGCGCGAAAATTCAACACGAATGCCGCTTCCAGTGCCACTTTGCTGGACCGAAGTCTGCGCAAATACGGGGCTCGAGAAAATGACAGAGATCAGGACAACTAGCAAAAAGGCGAGTCCTGCCCAAGCCGGACTTCCCATTTTTTTCATCGACATTGGTCTTGCCATCTTCCGTTTGTCCCTTTTCCTAGCTACGCGCGACGTACCTGAAAGAACGAGTTTGCACGCAAGGTGCCAACTAGACGGTTGTCGACGCTAGGGAGAGATCTCGATTCTACCCTAGCGTGAGGCCACCCCTAGACGGCCGCGCACGCAAATCGCCTAGCAGAACGACAAATCTCTGACGGCACGCAGCCGGTTTGACGCTCACGACCTGACACTTCCGATTGGAAACTAGGCTGGACTGGTCTAGATTCAGCCAGCAGAAAATCCGACGAGACTTTCCGAGAGATAAGCACCGAGAGCGACCTGCAGGAGCGACAACGTGAACTGGGCAGCAAAACGTTTGATTTCAATCCCACACGCCGTGCGATCAATGACCGTACCACTTTCGCTTATCGTGCTCAGCACGGCCTGTGTGTCGGTGAACATTGGCGGTGGCAATGTCGAAAAGTCCGATGGCGTGAAATTCTCCGAACCAAGCTCAGGGTTCAAGGCCATCAAAAATGCGCGCGCCGATGGTGCCTGGAATCGGGCCTCCACCGGCAGCACAATCGCCTACCAAAGTTCTTGTGGCGACACGGCAGAAAGCCCGCTTGAGTCTTTGGCCGAAGATCTCTTCGCCGGCTTTGAAAGTGGAAAGCGACTGAAATCCGAGCGTGTTCCATTTGATGGCCGCGAGGCGCTCGACGTCGAACACGAAGGCAAAGTAGATGGCGTCGCCACGCGAGTGCGCGCGCTGATTTATCGCAAAAACCAGTGCACCTACGTTCTCACTTTCGTGACTCTTCCGAAATCTCTGGTCGCGGCCACCTCCTCCAAACCCGATCCCTCAAACGGTGATGCCGACGAATTCGCAAAATTTCTCTCTAGCTTCAAGGCACCCTGATGTTGAACTCGCTCACTGCCGCCGTTAGCGGACGTATTCTGGATGGCACAAAAGAGCTGCTGCACACCTTAGGTGGCGTGTGGTTGCTCTTTCAAAGTGTCATGCGAGACGTCTGGACTCGACCAAGCTACCCGCGACTCATCGTCGAGCAGATTTATCAAATCGGCGTGCGCTCGACGTGGTTGGTGTTGATCACGGCCGCCTTCACCGGCATGGTCATGGCGCTGCAGTTTGGCCTGGGCCTCGAGAAGTTCGGTGGGAAGCTCTACGTCCCAAAAATTGTTTCACTTTCCATCGTGCGTGAAATCGCACCCGTGTTCTGTTCGCTCATGCTGGCCGCCCGGGTCGGTGCGGGTATCGCCTCGGAAATCGCGTCGATGGTCGTCACGCAGCAAGTTGATGCGATTCGTGTTTTGGGAACATCACCCATCAAACGCATCGTGATTCCTCGAATGCTGGCCTGCCTGATCGCGCTTCCCTTGCTCTGCATGCTAGGAAACCTGGTCGGAATTGGCGGAGCGCTGCTAGTCGGAGTCACCGAACTTGGTCTTGACCCACTTTTCTTTTACCAAAAAGTGATCGACACGATCACCTTGACCGACCTTCTCACGGGCGTCGGCAAAACCTTCTTCTTTGCTTTCTCGATTTCACTTTCCGCCTGTTACTTCGGCTTAAACGTCAAAGGTGGAACACAAGGTGTGGGCCTCACCACCACAAAGGCCGTCGTCGTGGCTTCAATGTCGATTTTGATCAGCGACTTTTTCCTCACTAAACTGTTTTTCGTCTTGTTTGAGAAAACATAATGGCAGCTGAAACATCGACGACAACATCGAGACCATCAAAAAAATCGGCTGAGACTTCTCAGCACGATGCGGTCGTCTCGTTTCGTCATGTCGCCAAAAGCTTTGGCACCAAACGTGTGCACACCGATATCACCTTCGAACTACGCCGGGGCGAGCTTCTCGGTCTCATCGGCGGTTCCGGCGCCGGTAAGTCTGTCATTTTGCGCTCGCTCGTCGGTCTTGAAAAACCAGATCGCGGCGAAATTTTCGTCGAAGGCCAAGAGATTTCAAAACTCAACGAGCTGGATCTCATCGAGATCCGAAAAAAAGTCGCCTACGTTTTCCAAAACGGCGCGCTCTTTGACTCGATGTCAGTCTTTGACAACCTGGCCTACGCCCTTCGTGAACACACCTCGCTTGACGAAGACATCATTCGCGGCCGAGTTCTCGGGCGCCTGAAAGATTTCGGACTGGCCGGCAACGAGGCACTGTTTCCGGCCAATCTCTCTGGCGGTATGCAAAAACGTGTGGGCCTTGCTCGCTCGATCATCTTGCAACCCAGCGTCGTGCTGTATGACGAGCCGACTGCAGGGCTCGATCCCTACAACACCAAGCGCATCTGCGACATGATGTTGAAACTCAAGGCCGATGGCGCCAGTGCGATTTTCGTCACTCACGACATGCCCGCACTTTTTGCCGTCGCCGATCGCATTGCTGTTCTCAAAGATGGGCGCATTCACGCCATCGGCACCAGACAAGAGATTGAACAGCAAGACCCATGGGTCCGTCGTTTTATCGACGGCGATGAGCTTTAATAAACTTTAGAATCAATCGACAGCGGAGAGACGAATGGAACCACAAAGCTCAAAAATCGAATTGAAAGTCGGCGTCTTCGTCGCCATCGGCCTCATCGGCGCCATGGTCTCGATTCTCCTGATTGGCGGAGATCGTTTTGTCCTGCAGCGACAAGCAATCCTTCACGCAAGATTCACCGAGGTACAGGGCCTCTTCCCTGGATCGGTCGTGAGTCTCTCTGGCCTGAAGATCGGAAACATCAAAGGCATCACGCTGGCCGACGACCTGAAACTCGATATCGAAATGGCCATCGATCCCGGTTTTGCAAAACGCATCACCGAAGGTTCGATTGTCGAAGTCAAAACTCAAGGCGCTCTTGGCGACAAATACCTTTATATCAAACCCGGCCCCGCCGACGGAAAACCTGTCGCCGATGGCGCAATTTTGCCTAGTGATGAAACTGACTTCTTAAAACTTCTCACCAGCCGAGAAGACGGCATGGCTCGCGCCGTGGATCTCATCAAAGAACTTCACATCTTGGTCGCCAGTCTCAATCAAGACGGCAAGTCAGCAAAGATGATGTCGAACATGACAGAAGCAAGCGAAAAACTGAAGTCGACTGTGACCAAGCTCGATCAGCTTCTCACCGATGTGAATGGCGCGAACCCAGAAGACAAGAAAGTTAAAAAAGCGCTGGTCTCGCTGGCGAATGTTTTAGAGAAAATCGACAAGGGCCAAGGCACACTGGGACAGTTGATCAACGATCCAAGTGTGCATCAGTCATTGAAAAACCTCTTGGGCCCGTCGCCTCGTGGAAAGTTCATGAAAGAGATGGTTCGTGAAACCATCAAGTCCGCCGACTAATCGCCCTTCGCTTGCGCCAGAGCGTCAAAATTCTAGCTCTTGAAGCTGGATATATCTGGCCTCGGCTCGCGTAATGCCCCAGTAACTTCCTTCAATGTCATTGAGGTCCACATAACGCCACGCCGCCAGAAACGCACGACCGCGCCGACCAAGAATTCGCGTCCAAGGTCGCTGCAGCCAAAGTGATTCTGCCGATTCATTCTTGGCTGTCTCTTCTTCAAGCTTGATGAAACGAGCGATCGCTCCGCTAAGTGTACGCAAGAAAGCGATAAAACCTTTTCGTTCTCGGCATTCGATCAAGAGATGAAGATGATTTCCAGCATTGGCAAACCGATGAACTTGCACGCGATGCCGTTTCGCAAGCTCGCCGACCAGCCTTTCGACTTTTGCCCGCCGTCCTCGCTTCAAGAGAGTGAACGGTGCCCGCGCTCGAAGCACGGTATGAATCGCCGCCCGCGGTGAAAACGGCCGCTCCGATTTGGCATGCGAGTTTTTAAGGTGATTTCCGCCAAACGACATTCCGACTTCACCGAAGTTTCGCCTCTTCAACTGCTGGATTGGAATTAATCGCCGCTGTCGCAATGTGAACTCCGCTGGTGAACTCCGCTGGTGAACTTCACGCTGGTGAAGCGTCATGAACTCCCAGTGTTCTGACACTGGCTACTTTTATTGTAGTAGCGATAGTCTGTCAAACATGAAAACAAAAGCCGAACCCAAAGCGCCGCGTACAGTTAGCGGCTTTTTGGCACTTCATGGGGCTATCGAAACAATTAGGAATTGGCTTTGCTGTCTTTCGCGCGGTCAGCGCCCACGAGATACGGCATTCCTTGAATGCGATCGCCGGTGCCCGCCGCGCTTTTCTCGGCGAGGTATTTTTCGCGGGCAGCGGTGCCGAAGCAGCCTGCGGCGACACAGTTGTGTGTGTGGCCAAACACACGGCGTTCCGTTTCCGCACGGAGCTTGTTGTGTTCATGGTTGGCGCGCGCGACGCTTTCCGAACGCTTCTCCGCTCGTTCTGCCGCGCGGTATTCAGAACCACGAACCGACACGATCGGCGCACTTAAAACACGCTCGCAGGCCTTCCCGCATTCAGGGCAAGACTCGTGCGGTTTCTCCGACATGGATTGCAGATCCATGAAGCAACCTTTGCAAATTTCGCAGGCGCCAGATTTGGGGCGATATTCATAAAACGGCATCCCCTACAGAATAACGGGGTCAGGCCTTTTCAGCCCAGTCCAGATAACCAGTCCAGATGAGCTATTTTTCCACCGGTACCGGGCCGCTGCTTTGCCGACGATTCAGCGTAAAACGCACTTCCCGGCAAAATCCCGGCGAATCCGTCGGAAGCCCCAGCGTTTTATTCACTTTTTGGCGGATCTCGTCCTTCACGTACCAGAGCTCCTGCATCCACATCGAATGCGCCACCCAGACTTCAAGAACACCTTGGTGGTAGGCCGCCGGCGCCGTCATTTTCGCCAGGCGTGGGCCGACAGTTTCTGCCCACTGCACCTCGAGTTTCAGGCGTAAAAATCCCACGGCCAGCGGATTCTGGACATTCTGCATCAGGCCCTTTACAAGGTCGGAGGCAGGGCGAAGAGTGTCGTCACCCTTTTTTCGCCGTTCGCGGGTTTTGGGATCGTCGAAGTTCGACATGCCCTAAGAGATAGCAGGAGTGAGCGTGAAAAACAGTGGAAATTCTAACTCCCAAGCATTTAAAGCCGTCCACGTCGTTGGAGCCGGCCTGGCTGGCTCCGAGTGTGCGTTGCAGCTGGCAAATCTTTTAGGGCCGCTAGGCATCAAGATTGTGCTCCACGAAATGCGTGGCTCGGGAAACTCAAACTCAACCTCACCGCTCACGACACCGGCGCACCGCACCTCTGACTTCGCAGAACTCGTGTGTTCAAATTCGTTTGGCTCGTTGGCCGCACATGCGGCACCGGGACTTCTTAAGTGGGAGGCCGAACGCCTCGGGAGCCAAATTCTAGATGCCGCACTTGAAGCACGTGTCCCCGCCGGCCAAGCGCTTGGCATGGACCGCGATGTGTTTGCGCAGTTGATGACGAAAAAAGTCGAGAGCCATCCGCACATCGAAATTCGACGCGAGCTGATCGCAACTCTTGACGATGTTCCGCGACCCACCGTCATCGCCACGGGCCCGCTCACTCACGAGTCACTGGCGAAGTCCATGCAACAGCACTTCGCAAGAATCACTGGTCAGGAGACCGACTTCCTTTATTTCTACGACGCGATCGCGCCGATCATCGCCGCCGATTCTATCAACGACAAAATCGCGTGGAAGGCCGACCGCTGGGACAAAGGCACAAAGGACTATTGGAACTGCCCGATGTCGAAGAAGGAGTACCACTTCTTTATCGAAGCCCTTCGCGACGCACGCAAAGTGGAATCCAAAGAGTTCGAAAAGGACTTCGAGAAAACGCCGTACTTCGAAAGCTGCATGCCGATTGAAGCCCTTCTCGAACGCGGTCCCATGACCTTGCGTTTTGGTCCGATGAGTCCAAAAGGCCTTCGTGATCCACGCACGGGCAACACTCCGTTTGCCGTTGTTCAGCTTCGCCAAGACAACCGCGAAGGTACGGCCTACAACATGGTGGGTTTTCAAACCAAGATGGCCTACGGCGATCAAAAGAAAGTGTTCCGCCTGATTCCTGGTTTAGAAGAGGCCGAGTTTTTGAAACTCGGAAGCATTCACCGCAATCTCTATGTGAACACGCCAAAACTTCTCAATCGTGACCTTTCATCGAAGGCCGATCCGTGGTTGTTCTTCGCCGGCCAAATCACCGGTGTCGAAGGTTACTTCGAATCAACGTGCATGGGACTCTTGGTCGCACGTCTGTTGGCTGCAAAAATCGAAGGGCTCTATTCGCCCGACGCCAGCGATCTCGACCAAGCCGTGAATCGTGAAGGCGAAACCCTACTTCCTCCGCGCGAGACCGCCCTTGGCTCCCTGCACGCGGCGATCACCGACGAAACCAAGATCTCGCACTTCCAACCAACAAACATCAACTTTGGCCACATGCCCGATCCCCACCACTTCTCAGAAGCGGCAGGAGTCGCACAACATGTGCGGTTTGATAAACGAGCCAAGCGCGAGGAACAGATCTCCACCGCCAAGGCGCGCTTTACTGCCTGGCTCGGACTTCCCGCAAGCGAGACACCGTCTCGCGTGGAACTGGCTGCCCAAGCTTTGGTCGATCTTGAAAAATCACCACCACCACCCGCAGATTCCGAGAGCCTCTCGGCAAGCAATTAGCGCCCAATGCCAAGGGGCATGGACCGTCATTGGCGCCCCTTGTGCAACGTTTTAGCGTGTGAAGCCAGGCTTAAAGCATACAACCATCGATCTCACGGACCGCCATCAGAAGTCGCGACAAGCGATTCGCGACGGCCGCGTGATGCTTCGTTTTGTCGGCCTACTTGCGGCTGCGGCTGGCGTTCTGACTATTTCTTTTGCTATCGGCAGCGTGCTTGGACTTCAGTCATCAAAAGCCGCCGTCGAACGACACGTGTCCATCTGGGAAGAAGAGATCGCCAAGAACCTTCTGCTTAAGGGCGACGTCACCTTGTTTGAAAAAGTGAAGTCGCAGATTCCCGACGTCGCACGCGATGTCTCGGAAGTCTTAACGTCCCCACCGCAACAACTTGTCAGTCAATTTGTCGGTCGATCGTGGACAGACGCCTCCAGCACGTGTGCGTACTTACAGACTGTGCCGATCACGCTTTATGGCACACCTAGTGGTAACCTCTATGTTTGCCGAAGCTACGCTGGCATCGTGCAAGCCGGGCTTCAAAGCCCCGTATTTTTTCTTTTGACGCTGATCGGGCTACTTGCCGTCTTCTGGGTCGACCGCCGTCGCGAAATGGAAGCGGCCCGTTTGCAGGCCGCCAAAAAAACGGCCGAAGCTCTTGAACAGCTAGCGAAACAAGTGGCGCACGATATTCGCTCTCCCGTGGGCGCGCTTAACGTCATCAACGAGAGTCTGATAAAACGAGACGACCTCCAGTCCATCGGCCCTCACTTGGAACTTCTAAAAAATGCGGCGGCCCGTATCACCAAAATCGCCGACGATTTGCTTTCCAACCCGCACTCGTCGACGTCACTCTCGCCAGACGTGGTGGTGGCCACCGTAAAAAGCATCGTTCGCGAAAAACAAATCCAGTTACAAACCCAACTACAGACCCAGAGCGCGTCATCGCGAGCCGCCTTGGTGGCAGCACCTTCTGTGGAACTTCAGATCTCGCCCCCGAATGCCGCCCCCTTAAAAGCCGAGTCCGGGGCCTCGCAAATCGACTCGGATCTCGGCCGAGTCTTAAGCAATTTGATTCAAAACGCACTCGAAGCACCGCGTGCAGAGGGGATCGCGCAGACGGTCCTTGTCGACCTCTGCTTAGAAGCAGGTGACTTAAAAATCTGCATCAAAGACAACGGCCTCGGGATTGATGAGAAGCTCTCAAGACGGCTTGGCCGCCGCGGATTGAGTCTTGGAAAGCGACGCGGAAACGGACTCGGTGTCGCGCACGCCAGAGATTGGGTTCAGGCGCGCGGTGGGCGGCTGGTATTTGAAACCACCCACGGCCATGGCACCGAAGTGAAGCTCAATCTCCCTCGATAACAAAACCCAGTTGTTCCTCGATCGATCGTTCGACCGCAGATTTTGCGCGTGGCTTGCGGCCCCCGCCAAGCTTCAGCGACTCGGCATCGTCAAAGGTCAGAGCCTTGAGCGCGACCAATTCCTTGGCGTCGATATTGGCAGCGTCGCCGGAAGCGATCTTGGCGCTTTGCAACTTCACACGAAATGCCCGATCTCGGCAGGTCGCGGTCATCACGTGCTCTCCCGCAAACTCATCTTGCGCACGAATTTGAACCTCGGAAATATCAAGCGTGGTCAAACGCACACGAAGCGGCGTGCCCTTGGGGATCTCGACGTTTTCGATCACACAGGGAAAGCGCAACAAAACCGACTTCGACGGCGCGATCTGAATCGACCTTTCGTTGAGTCGAGCGACTTCCGATAGCTTTTCGGTTGCAACCGATTGCTCGAGAGACTCAACCAGAAAACCCCACGGGTTTTGGGCCGAACGAGACACACGTCGAACTTGGAAACGCATGCCAATGTCGTAGCTCGATTGGACCTTGCCATCGTCTTCGATCAAGTCGACTTGCACGCGCGCATGAAAGCGATCTTCTGCTCCTACAACTCGGGTCAGGTACATCAGACGCCCACGCTGCACAACACGTCTTGATTGCATCTTTTCACTGAGGCGTTCGACTTCCGCCAAGCGAGAACGGCGCAGATCTTCGCTCATCAGAAACGAAGCCGCCGTCTGAGTGGCACGAAAGGTTTCACTTTCAAAACTGGTCAGTCGCTCGGCAAACTCTCTGGCAAACGCGACGATTTCAAAATCTTGAAAGCCCGTTTCACTGTTGGTCAGGGGTCGACTTTCCGCTTCGATGCCTTGGCTATCATCTGCAAACAGACTGCGCCACGACAGCGCCAGCAAGACGGCGTTGAGCCCCAACGAAAGTGCCAGGGCCGCGATTAGAGCTCGCGACTTCACTTTTTGTCCTCGTCGCCAATCGGAACCAGCTCGACCATTTTGTCTTGGTGAAACAACTGATTCGGCCCCGAACGCACCCACTTGTCGATCTGATAAAGCCGCCAACGAGCCTTTCCGCTTGAGAAAAGCTCTTCTCCGGTTGGAGATTTAAAGTACCCTTTGCCCTCTTTCAGCAAAACCGTGTTGGCGTTTTGAATCAGCTCAAGCTGCAGGCCGAGGTTTTTATTCTCTTGGCGAAGCTTTGAGATCTCGGCTTCGTCGCTAAAGACCTCGCCAGCAATCAGCGCGGCGCCAAGACCGGCCAGCGCGCCCCAGTAGACCGAATGCAGTTCTTTTCGTTCGCCGGCAGGGGCTGTCGCCGTACCAACCGCAAAGCCCGTGGCAAACCCGGCACCGGTGGTGAGCCAACGATTGGCCCGGTTCGAAGCACAGCCGATCACACCAAGTCCGAGCACCAGCACAAGGATCAAATACTTCTGCTTCATATCCGTCCTACTTTCCGTCAGACGCCGAGTTCAACTCGTCGTTTCTCCCAAAGAAACTGCGACCGACAAATTTCATCGATGGACTTTCGCTTCGGAGACCAGCCCATCTTTTCTTGAATTTTTCTTGAGTCCGCAGCTAGCTTGGCCGGATCGCCTGCTCGCCTTCCTGATATTTCCACCGGGAAATTCACACCCGAGGCCCGCTTCATAGAATCGATCACTTCACGCACCGAGTACGGTTCGCCATAGCCGACGTTGAAAAAATCCGAAACGCCGCCATTGAGATAGTCCAACGCCAAGATGTGCGCGTCCACCAAGTCTTCGATGTGGATGTAATCACGAAGACAAGTGCCGTCCGGCGTTTCGTAGTCGGTTCCAAAGATCATCACCTTCGACCGTTTTTCCATCGCCGCTTCTGCGGCCACGTTCACCAAATGCGTGGCCTCAGGCCGAGCCTGGCCGATTTCTAACGAGTGATGAGCGCCTGCCGGGTTGAAGTAGCGTAGGCCCACAAATTTGGTCTTTCCACCTGTAGCACCTAAGATTTCTTTTAAAAGCTTTTCGCTTCGGAGCTTCGATTCTCCGTACGGGTTCACCGGCTTTTGTTCGGCGGTTTCAGGAATCAAGTCGTGACGAGGCTCACCGTAGGTCGCCGCCGTCGACGAGAAGATCACCTTCGCAACACCCGTGTCGGCCGCATACTGAAATAGAGCGCGCGAGCCTTCGGTGTTGTTACGAAAATAGCGCTCGGGTTCGCGAACCGATTCTTCCACCAATATGAAAGCTGCAAAATGCAAGATCGCATCAAAACGGTCGCCTTTTGGCAAAAGCTCGGCGAGCAGGCCCACATCACCCACGTCACCTTGAACAAACTTTGCTTTCTTTGGCACCGCCCAGTGATTGCCGGTGCCGCCTTTTTCGCGAAGCAGGTCTAAGACCGTGACTTCGAAACCACGATCACAGAGCTCGCGCGCCACGTGCGAACCGATGTACCCGGCTCCGCCTGTGACCAGAACTTTCTGCCCAGTGCCGCTTGCTTCTCGGAAGATGCTATTAGGCACGAGAGAGCTCCGCCACTTTCTGCACGTAGGCCGTGTAGGCGCTCTTCGGCATTTTTTCGACCAAGGATTTTAGCTGATCGCGGGTGATGAACTTTTTAAACAACGCGATCTCTTCAAGACAGGCGATCTTCAAACCTTGGCGTCGCTCAATCGTGGCAACAAAGTTGGCCGAATCCAGCAGCGCACTTTCGGTTCCCATGTCCAACCAAGCCATACCGCGACCAAACGCCTCGACCGTCAATTGACCACGCTTCAAATATTCGCGGTTCACATCGGTGATCTCGTATTCGCCACGCGCGCTGGGCTTTAAGCTCTTTGCAATTTGCACGACTTCGGAATCGTAGAAATAAAGTCCCGTCACCGCCCAGTTCGAGCGCGGCGCCTTCGGTTTCTCTTCGATCGAAATAGCGCGATGTTGTTCGTCAAACTCGACGACTCCGTAACGTTCGGGGTCGGTCACGTGATACGCAAACACACGTGCGCCCGAGGTGACGGCCGCCGCGCGTTCAAGAAGGCGCGTCAGGCCTTCGCCGTAGAAAATGTTGTCTCCAAGGATAAGGCTCACCGTATCGTTACCGATGAACTTCTCGCCAATGACAAACGCCTGCGCGATGCCATTGGGCTGTGCCTGTTCTGCGTATTCAAAACGTACACCCAGCTGTTCGCCAGTTCCCATGAGGTCCCGAATCATCGGCAGGTCGCGAGGTGTTGAAATAATCAGAATTTCGCGAATCCCGGCAAGCATCATCACTGAGATCGGATAGTAGATCATGGGCTTGTCGTACACCGGCAGCAACTGTTTTGAAACCGAGTGCGTGCAAGGGTAAAGACGTGTGCCGCTTCCGCCTGCTAGTACGATGCCCTTCATTTTTCCTCCAAGACGGATTTCACCCATGTCTGATTGTCGAGATACCACTGCACAGTCGCTCGCAGACCTTTTTCAAACGAATCAAACTCACGTCGAAAACCAAGTTCGGTTTCTGCTTTCGAGTCATCAATCGCATAGCGCCAGTCGTGGCCTTTGCGGTCTTCGACGAAGGTGATCTGTTCGCGGTACGAGCCGCCGGATTGACGTGGGCGAACCTCATCCAAAATTTTGCAGATGGCCTCGACGACCTCGATATTTCGCCGTTCGCTGCGACCGCCAAAACAATAGCTCTCACCGAGGCGGCCTTGCCGCAAAGCCAACTCCACACCACGCGCGTGGTCGGCCACATGAATCCAGTCGCGCACGTTGCGCCCGTTCCCATAAACAGGAAGCGGCTTGCCGTTTAAGGCGCAGTTGATCATGTGCGGAATCAGCTTTTCCGGAAACTGCCGAGGGCCATAGTTGTTCGAGCAGTTGGTGACGACAATCGGTAGTTTGTAAGTGTGATACCACGCTCGGACCAAGTGGTCGCCACAGGCCTTTGAGGCCGAGTAGGGCGAGCTCGGAGCATACGGCGTGGATTCAGTG
>CAKQVW010000030.1 GCA_934277865.1 uncultured Pseudobdellovibrionaceae bacterium
CCGCGCCCTTTGAAGACCGAGTGGTACTGCCCGGCCATGAGATCCTCCACGAGCCGCAACGTGCGGAACTCGATCTCGCGGATGTTCTTCAGCCAGTCGCGCGGGATCATCGTTGCTGCCGTGGTCGCGCTCCCATTTACGGCACCGGCACGTGATCCAAGATATGACCGACGATCCCCTCGCTCGTGATCCCGTCGGCGTCCGCCTCAAAGGTCGTGATGATCCGGTGCCGCAGGACATCCGTGGCGATCACCTTTACATCCTGCGGCGTCACGTAGCCGTTTAGCAGCTTCAATCCTCTCTTCTCTCGTTCGAGCTCTTCGAGCCGCCTCAACCGCGGCTTTAAGCTCTTCGCTGTCTTTGGCATTTTGTCTCCTCTCGAACGCCTCGATCAGAATCGAGATGATTCGCTCAAGCGCTATCAGCGCTTCGAGAAGCTTCAGCATTTTGTGAGTCCTTAGGTTTCTGGTTTTCGAGGAGCTCCTTGTAAGCCTCTTCGAGTTTCTGAGTCCGAGGGTTCACCCCGATTGTCGGGAGCCAAGCGAGAATTCGCATCACGCCGCGGGCGACTTTGCCCACGGCCTCGTCATCAGCTTCGCCAGGGATGATTCGTGCGACGACCGTCGCGAAGATCACCAGCACCGCAAAACAAATCGCCGTCATCTGAACCACATCAGGAATCTGCTTCAAGAAATCTTCCATCGTTCCCCCTTATAAAGTTCCACAAATTCGAGAACTAAACCCATAGCTACCTCGGCTCCATGCACATTACTCTCATTGTTGAGTCAGCGGCGGAACCGCCAGCCGATGACTGGAAGGCCATGAGTGTTGAACTCAATGTTATGTTTGAGTCTACAGAGCATGATGAAACTGCATTTGTTGATTGCACGGTACATTGACAAGTCGGTGTTGAGCTCCACACGCCACTGGGCATTGTAAACTGACATCTACCCGCACCATTTCTTGTGTAAACCCCGACCCAGTTCGATGAGAGATTGCCAAGTGTAGAGCAGGCAGAGCCGTTATTTTGGATCGTAACAGTCTCTATTCTCATCTGCGTGGCGCCAGTCCACACGCTGTTCGCGAGAATGGCTTGGTTCTCTGTGGTGACCGGACGCATCGTCACGCGAATCGCGCGGTCGCCAATTGAAGCATTCGCATCGGCGTGGATTACGTTCGTCGAGACAGCGTTTGCGCCTAAAGATGATTGTTCATAGAACAATCGAAAGGCATTGCTCCCTGCGCTCAACGTAGCTTGCCCGCACGCCGTTACGTTAGTGAACTTAGACATACTTGTTGCAGGGTTGTTATAGTGGCCTGATGTGGAGCGCGGCCCCATCCGGTTTAAAATTGTTTGAGAATTCGTAGCAGTATTCACGATTTCGAACGCTGTCACCATTCCGGCATCGGTGGCAGTTGATGCCGTAGCATGACCAAACTGCATGCAGACTTCATACCTTCCAGCGCGCGGAACTGATGTTGCGAACCCAACCCCTTCGCTCCCAGCGGAACAGGTCGTTGCACCAGTGCTTGGAGTAGCTGCGGCGTTCGTAGACGAGCACACGATTCCAATCGGTGCTGAACCAGAGTCAGGAGTGAGTGTTAATGACGAGTTCGTGATCTCGGTATAAGTCGAAACTGAAGCTGTGCCGAGATCAGCATTTGCGCCGGAAATATAACCAGCAGCCCACCAGCCTTGTTGATTAGGCGTCACGCACTGGGAGGCTGTCCAGCCTACTACTGGATACTTCGCCCGCATACGAACTTCAAAGCTTGCAACAATGTCGGAAACTTGAAAAGACAAGGTCGTTCCGGCCTTAATCAATTGCAAAATTCCACCATTATACAACACGGCGCTCGATGGACTGAAGTTAGAAGAAAGCGGATAAACATCACCCGTGCCAACTGTAAATGCGAAAGCTGAAGTTGATACAGCTTTACTTGAGTCTATGCTCGCACCTGATGGCGTAGAAAACTGCATCGTCCCAGCCGTTCCAGTTGCCGCTCCTCCTGAACCGTTTTTAAAGCCAACCTCAATTTCTATCGAATCTCCGACCCGACGCCATCTTCCAAACGGGTCAGTTTTTGATGTCGCGTTTAGCGTAATCGCGCCACCGCCAGAGGTTGTCAGTGACGGCGTGTACGCTACCCACGGCGTATCAACACCGCACTGTGCGACGTTTCGAGCCTCACCAGCATATCCGCCGTCAAGCTGAATCGCAGGCTCGTTCGCCGCGACCGAACGAAGACACACCCGAGCTTGGTTACTGGCCGCTGCGGCACACGGGAACTCAACGTCATGGCGCCAAGCCGCTGTGCTTGAAACCACGTCTTCAACTGCAAGGTCTTTCGAGCCGTCTTTTGCCACGATTTTGTGGGTCGCTGTTCCGCTTGGTACTCGATACTCTAAGCCAACCGAGCAATTGCCACTCTCTGGGACTTTAACGAGCGACGAACAAACTTCCTGGCTTGCAGAGTTTGAATCCCAGCTAGCGAACTGCTTTGAGCCTGGGACAAACTGCGTTCCCGAGTTTACGGCGAATGTTCCGCCTGAAGCTGTCCATTTAACCGTGCCAGATTCAAAGCCGGGGTTATAACCAGCAAGGGCGTTATCGAATGCAAGCTCCGAGCGAGAATAGCTGTTCAGCTGCGCAGATACCTGCGGCATTGCCGTCAGAAGAACAAGAAAAATTCCAAAGATTGAACGCATCATGCTGCTACTACCTCCGCCGAATATGGAAGGACGTTTGCGACTTCCGCCGAAGTGTCGCCCGAAGCGAGTCTTGTGAGTTGAATCAAGATCAAGTCTCCAGCACTCACGTCCACAGTGTTGATCTGACCGTCGTTGTCCGTGAGATCGCAGTTGATAGCCTGTGGCTTATCGACAGTGCCTGCACCAGTTGTGATCACGGCATTTGTCGAAGTCCGCTGATTTGTCGTCGATGTGATGGCATCCGTGGCCGGCCGAATCAGCGTTGCAATCGTCTTAAGATTGATGTCGCCAGAAGATGACGGCGAGTACATGAGAAGGTTCAAAGAGATTGGCGAGCCAGATGAGTAACTGTTTGGAACTCTGAAGAGAGTAAACAGACTCTGTTCGCTTCCCGGCCCGAACTCGAAAACCTGCTGAGCGTTTTCAATCTTCGCAAGCGGCGCATTTAAGTCAGTAGTCCACTGAATCGAACCACCACCGCCACCGCCTCCGAGGCTTCTCCAGGCGTTCGTAAAGACGCGGACCTTATTTAATGTCGTGTTGTAGTAAATATCGCCAGCCTCGCCGGCGCCGTGAGCCGCTTCAAAGGCCGCATCGTTTGCAAACTCTGCCAATCCATAAGCCCCGGAAGCAGCTGTCTCTGCGGCGGCTTGTGCGGCCTGTGCGGCGTCTCTTGCGTCTTCGGCCGCGTCTTGTGCCATGACGGCCGCGAGAGCCGCATTCTCCGCAGTGCCTTTCGCCGCTTCCGCTAATCCCTGCGCCGTTTCCGCGTTCGTCTCGGCGGTTTCGGCGTTCGTTTGTGCGGTTAAAGCAGCGTCTCGAGCCGCCTCCGCGAGGCCCTGCGCGGTCTCAGCGTTCGTTTCCGCCGTCTCCGCATTGGTCTCAGCTGTTTGAGCAGCATCTCTTGCGCTTTCGGCTAAGCCCTGCGCTGTCTCGGCTGCTTCCTGTGCCGCAATCGCAGCGTCTCGCGCGGCCGTAGCTTCCGCAGAAACATCGCTCGCCGCAGTTGCGCCGTCTTCTGTCCGAATCAAAACGTCATCAGAATCATAAATTGCGAATTTATAGTAAGCATCACTCACCCAGATCGATGCTCTGCCGGCCGCATCGAGAATGATCGGATTTGGATGCGCAGTTTCTTCGGTTTGATCCGTGTACGTTGCTAGCGGCGTGTTGGTGCCAGCGACAAAGGTGTAGACCTTGCCACCGGCTAGTGGGTTTCCGGAATCGTCAAAGAACTGCCTAGCGAAGCTTGGTGCAAGTTTTGCCATTTACAACTCCACCGCAGAAAGCGTCACGTAGAGCTCCGAGCTATCGGCTGAACTGTCTTTCTTTGCCGAGAACAAATATGTCGTACTACCTGCCGGTGGCACATCCAATACCGCATACAGTGGCGAGCGAACCTCAGTGGCAACCGTGCCAGATGTAACGGTTTTGTATTCAAGTGGGTTTAAGAGCGTGATGTTAGATCTAGTTAAAAGCATAGTCACGATCGCTGCCGTTTCAGACGAGTTCGCTAAAACAAGACCAACTTGCGCCATTACCAAAACCGGCCGACCTGTAGTCGTCAGTGTGCACGTCGCTTTGGTAATGTAGTTAGTTGTAAGAGAGTCGATCCCGGTATTCACAATATTATATGATCGTGCGGCCATCTTCGCTGGCGTGACAAACCCATCTGCCATCAGAGCCCTACCGGCAGAGTCAGCTGACAAGAAACCGTTTGCGAACTTCGCCCTAGCGGCATCCGAATTAGAAAAGAACCCATCGGCAAACTTCGCCAGCGCATCGCTGTTCGCTTGAAAATATCCGGCCGCCATTTTGGCAAGACCATCTGAAGAAGCAGACAAGTACCCGTCCGCCATCTTTAAACGACCATCCGTTGAGTTGGCCAAAGCTCCGTTTGCCAACTTACTTGTCGAAATCGAAAGGTCGTTTAGGTGTGCGATGTTGTCTTCTGACCAGATTAAGACGTCGTCTGCGTCCGTCAGGATAAACTTGTAGTTCCAGCTATCTTTTAGCCAAACGCGAGCCTCACCGCGTGAGTTCAAGATGATCGGATTCGTGTTTGCCTCGCCCTCCGATCGATCAGTGTAGGTCGCCTGCGGAGTCGAAGATCCGGCCTGGTAGGTATAAAGCTTTCCACCGGCGAGAGGATTTCCGTCGGCGTCTGTTCCTCGAAATATCGGATAAGCGAGAATGTGTGCCATTACTCGTAGTCCTCTTTTCTGTGCCAAGCCGGAACGCTTGAGTCTTGGTCTAGCTCGCTAGGCACCTGAGGCGGCGGCGCTTGCGCAGCTCGAGGTATTGCCGACTCGGCAGCCGATCGCGCAGCTCGTCCTGCTAGAACGACCGAACTAAACTGCTTTACGAGTTCATTTTTTACGTTTGGCGGAAGATCAAGGGCCTGAAGCGCCTTTGGAGTAATAGGTCCGCGGATTGAGATCACACCGTCCAAGATTTTCTTTGTCATCGCAGGGCCGTAGGCATCAACCATTGCACCCATGACACCACCAACAGCGACACCAACCGGGCCTCCGATGATTCCGCCAGCGGCGGCACCGGCACCAGTTTTTCCAGTCGCAGCCTGGCCAAGTGCCCCTAGCATTGCCCAAAGGTTTACGTTTCGTGATCCGTTGAACGCCGGACGAGCGAATGCTGCCGCGTCCTGCGCAGCCTTTACTGCTTCAACAAAGTCTGTGTCCGAAAGTTTTGAGAGTTCTTGAAGGGTCCTAGTGGCCTTGATTTTTCCTTGAGCGACAGACTTTAACTTGGATTCCGCCGTCTGTTCGCCAAAGGCCTTAAACTGATCAAAAGCTTTTTGCGCCGTTTTCAAATTCGCATCGGCCGAGCGTTTTTTATAAAATGCCGCTGAGCGCTCGATCGCACTTCGAATCTCGCCGGGCTTTGCCATTCGCTTTGTGACGGCCGCCGTCATTTCTGCCGATCGAAGCTGCGAGGATTCTGGCAAGCGCCCCTTGATCGACTCCAGACGTGTCGGGCTCTTAAGAGTCCTCTGCGCCTCGACCAATTCGGAAACAGCCCTTGGCATGTCTCCGCCTTCTCGTGCGGCTAAGCTCTGAAGCGTATTAAGATCAGGGCGCGCAGTTGGCCTTGAGATATTTGAAAGACGAGAAAGCCTCGCTGCCTCACCGCCAAACTGTTTGTTTGCAGTGGAAAGCAGTCTCGTGTCGTCAGCGACCTTTGCCATTTGCGCGGCATATTCAGGGATCTCTTTTAGTTGTTCATCGACGCCGGCTCGAAGCGCTTTGAAGGCCCGTCCAACATCATCGGTGAATTGCCCTTGGCCATAAACGACCTTTTCAGCGCGGTCGATCTGCTGAATGAGCTTCTTCGCTTCTGGAAGCGAAAGCCTCGCAGGAAGCCTTCCGAAGGTATTCATCAGGGTATCGATTTCGCGCTGTGCGGCCGCAGCCTGTGGAGTAGCTGGACCAATGCCCGCAACATTGAGGGACTCTTTGATTGGCCGAACTCGCTGAAGCACTTTGTGCATATCAACGAAGCCATCTTGTTTTCCTAAAATATCGTACGCTTCCGCCGAGCCTTGCGTTACCCGGTTTCTTTGATTCTCAATCGCATCGGCAACGAGTGGCTCCAGGCGAGAAGGCGAGCCTCTTTCGGCAAGGCCCTGCTTTTGCGCCTTGAATGCTTCATCAACCAGAGCGCGCGCTCGGCTGACTTCTTCAAGCGCCTTGGCCTTTCCTTCGATTCTAGACTCTTTGATTCCACGGGCAACGTCGTCGAGGTGCGCCTTTGCGGCCGCGGCATCGATCTTCGCATTGTCGAGATCGCTTGCCATACGCCCGACGATTCCGGTGACTTCGTCGTAAAGTTCCTCGAACGTGGCAGCTTTATTGATCCGGTCTGGATCTTTTAAATATCGACCGATGACGTCGTCTGAGACACCGCCAATCGAACCGAGAAGCTTTCTGGCGCCGATACCAAGTCCCTTGCTTGCAGACTTTGCCGCCTCGCCGACAGCGCCAGCGACTTTGCCTGCACCTTTCATCGCGGCGGGCATGACGGCGCCTGTCGCAGCACCCGTCGCGGCACTCTTAAGCCGAGACTCAACATCAGTGAATCCAGATTCAGGCGTGTACGCTGCGCCCAAAAGCGCACCTTCAGCCGCAAGCTTTGCGCCCTGGCCGGCAAGTGACGAGCCTTGAGCGAACTGCGCCGCACGAGCTAGCTTAGGAACCGTAGACGCCGCCTTTAAGCCAGCGCCGACAGCCTTACTCGCGGCGGCACCTGGCAGAACGAAACCACCAAGCTGGCCAGCCATAGCGTAGCCAGGTGCTTTTTCTTGGAGTTCTTTACCTTGTTGCCTTGCGCGATCGACGCGATCTGAAAAAGAAGTCTCAGTCTTTGGCGCGCCTAAGAGCTCTTCTGCAGCGAAATCAGAAACCACCTCACCGGCCGCCTTCAAATATGGAAGCGTGCCAAGCGAAACGCTATCGGCAAAACCCTCAAGCGCAGCCCTCGCGCGGCCGCCGGATTCTTGTTTTGGCTTTGCTTGTTCAATCGGAGCCCAGTCATCAGGACCGACTTTCTTATAAGACGTGCCGTCCTTCGCTTGGCGAGTTACTGGCTCCCAAGCGTCCGCTCCGACCTGGCGATAGTATGTTCCGTCTTTCGCCCGTCTTTCCATTTAGTCCGCCCACTCGATGTCTGAAGTTTTAAAGACCTGGCGCCCGCCTGCTGCGTTTGCCTTCTCTAATCCAGCCGTTCCGCTGTTCTTCATTTTGATGTTTGGAATGTCTGACAATGAAACGCCGAGTTCTGTTGGCTTAAATCCGAGCGTCCCTAACCGGGAAGCCATCTCGTTTTGAAGTTGAACGAGCTTTTTCCGCTGGATGTCTGCGGAGTCCCTGAAGGTCGGTGCCATCTCTTTAAATCGATCTGCCTCCTCCGCAGTAATCGCGCCGCCCGACTGCATCCTTCCAAGTGCTTCCTCGAAAAGCGTTCTTTGCTGTGTGAAATCATTGTCACCAAATACTGAGAAAGTGTTTTGCCCTTGACCAAGAAGTGCCTGCGCCATGCCCTGCACGGAAGTTAGACCAAGTTTAGCGTTATCTAGGCGCTGCTTTTGTTCCCCGCTTAAAGACTGAAGCTTGCCTTCCGGAGTCCGCTTGAAATCTGCATCGGCGCGCTCTCGTTTCATTTTATCGAGTCGCTCGTACTTCATTTCTTGCGCAAGCGGATCTGCAGCGCCCTTTGTCGCAAGTTCGCGCTCTTTGAAAGTCCATCCACGCTCGGCCTGCTCTTGCTGAAGCCTTTCAGTGCCGGTTCTAAATAGATTCGCCAAAAACGACTGCTGCTTTTCATCGTATACTGGGGAAATCTGTTCACGCTTCATCAGACCCAGTGAGGAAACGATATTACTCGCTTGATCCCACGACTCTTGGTCTTTGGCCGCAGCAAAAATCTCGTGAGCCCGCTTCATGTTGCCAAGTGTTTGCTCAAGCTGCTCACGAGTTCCTTTGGCTTTCGCGGCGTCTTGTTGTGCGAATCGGTCTTCGGCTTTTATGGCATCCTCTGGGCTTACTTCGTAAAGACTTTTCATCGTGAGCCCGCGATCGACTACAAGCTTACCGTCTGGTCCAAGACTCGTTCCTTTTTGATATGCATCTCTAATTGCCGTCTGCTTTTTTCGCTGATCCATAAGATCGCGCATTCTGAGACCGCGCTCAATGTTGCCTGCAAAATCCGGTGTCTGAAGATTCCCATAAATACTTGTGTCGATAGGCATTTTACGCCTCCGCCATGGTTGCAAGGAAGAGCATCATCACGCGTTGAAGATCAATCTGCTTGTTGCCATAATTGTCTTCGAAGACGAGCGTGCGGCCGAGTCTCGATTTCTCAAGGTCTTGCGCCATCACGCCGACAAACTCGCCAGTTCCATGAACGGCTGATTTGTAGTTGAACGCATAGGCCTTAAGGTGCTTTTTCATCTCGTCCATTTCCTCTCGTGGAATCGGACGGATATTGGTTTTTAGCCGCTCGTCGCAGAACTTAGCGCCGCCATAATACATAGCAGCTGCCTGTGCGCCTTGGCCGATCATGTTATTTATTGAGTTTCCATGCGCGATAGAAGCTGCAGCGCTAGCGTTCCCGGCGCCCATCGTGTTTTGACTAAACTGATTCGCATAGTTTTGACCGGCGGCTGCTACTTGTGAGTTAGCCGTCTGGCCAATTCCAGCAATAGACCCAAGGCGATTAAATCTGCGATCACGATCAGCGTTGAAACGATTGTAAGCGTTTTGATATTCATCACTGGCAAGGTTTTGTCCAAACCCAGCCAGTGCCTTCATCGTGGCGCCTCCGTGACGCCCGCCTTTAGCTGCAGCCGAGCGCTCGATGGCCTTTTGCCCTTCAGCCATTCGAAACTGATAGCCCGGGTCAGCAGTAAAATCCGCCATCGTGAAGTCTCGCTGGAAGTCACCATTTTCAAGTCCAGCTAAAGCGCGACCGCCAGCGGCGCGCCATGGAGCCGCATCTTCACGCTGAGTATTAAACATCTGTAGCTGCGTTGCGTTCGCCGCGTTTGCCGCGTCAGACTGCGCTGCAGCCGCAGATCTAGAAGCATTGCTAGAAGTAACTGCGCCAATTATGGCACTACCGCCAATCGCAACAGCTATCCAACTCATGACCCCTCCTCTGCCTCATGGCCACCGATGAAAGCTCGAAATTCTTCGAAGCTTTCGGCTATAAATTCTTTTTCAATTTTTTCGACGTCAGTTTCTGATGTCCCATGAAAGTTCGACCAGACAGCATCCTCGTGGGCAAAAATGACCCGCTTAGCGCCTGGTGTTGAGACAAAGGTAAATGGCGCCTTAATCCGCATCGGACCATCGATCGAGATGACTGTTACTTCACCCTTACTCAAAACATTCATTGCGTGGAATTTGTGGATCTTTCCCACAATTAACGAGCCTTTAGGAAAAGCGATCTCTCGACCATAGACACCTTTTGAAAAGTAATGCTTCGCTGGAATATCGATTTGCGGAGCGGACTTAAGCTGTTCCTCAAGGGAAATGATGAGACTTTGTATTTCATCTTTCGAAAACGATAGGGCTTTTTCTAAATCGATTTGAACGGTTAACTCACTCATCACGTCACCTCACGGCCGCTTGCGCGGATCACGACCTTGTCTGGAACACTCGCAACAGCCGCGATGAAGTCTCCAGCGGCCAGAACGTGGTTTTTCATTTCCGGTAAATCCACAGACTCGCCGGCTGGAACCGAAAGTGCCGAAGTAATGAGATTGCTTGCACCAGCTGAACCGCCGCTTGGTACGATATGAACCGAGATCGTCTGAGCGCCCGAATCTGTGTTTGTCGCAGTGAACTTGTCGACGATGGCCTTCGTTGACGCCGGTGCCGTGTATTCGGTTGTCACCGAACTGGCTGCGTACTTGGCTTGAATGAGTGGCTTCACGGTGACACTCATGCGACAGGCTCCAGTTCAAGGGCCTCAACGCGTGTTTTCAGAGCGTTGATCTCAGTAGTTTGTGCGGTGTTCGTGTTTTGAACCGCGACCATTTGGCTTTGAAGCGTGTCGACATCGCTTCGGACCTCGTCGTAGTCCTCTTGCCCAATGTTCTGCAGTTCAACATTCGTGAGCGCGATCTCTTCGCCAACTCGAACCCAGAGTTCGCGAAACCATTTGCTCCAGACGGGCGAAAGCTGCCCGTCCTTTCGGAACATCGGCTCTTTCTCAGGCGGTGCAGTGAGGACGTTTCTGGCACTCATAAGCCACCTGTCATGAAATCAAGGTCTGCACCAATCAATGTCACCGGGATCGGATCAGTGATGCGAATTCGAAAAACTCGGTCCTTTGATTTCCCAAGCCTTCTCCACTCGACCGTGTGCGACCTTTCACCGATCTTGCCAATCGGAGACCAGAGCTCGTTACCCCATGAGTGACCGGAGTCATCGGAATACTGGAGCATGGCTTGTGGGTCCGTACCTTGACCGAGGCCATCAAGGCCAACGCCTGTTTCCATATCCAAAAGAAATCTGGAATAAAAAATGAGACGAGAACCACCTGAAATGTGCGGCGCTACGCGCTCTCTTGCGAGAATGTCGCCGGCGTCGCTATAAACGAGCGGCGAAAGCTCGTGAAGGCGGCCGTTTTCGAAATCACCAACGACGTGCTTCCCGTACATGTTCGCATAGCAAGAAGCCCTATGTCGGTGAAACTGTCCGTTCTTAAAGCTTAACCGCTCGTGCCAAAGCCCCGTCGTTAGGTCGTAGCACCAAGAAGCATCCGCTGTCGGAAACGTGAGAACATAGTAAGAATGGCCGTCATGATGATACGTGAACGCCTCAGCGTCTGAGAGCGTTTCGTAGCGTTGAATGATCTGGTCAACCGAATGCGTGCTGATCTTTCGTGGCTGATAGCCTTCGGCCATGAAAATGCCGCTGTAGCCCTTTTCATCGCGGCCGAGCCAAAAGATCGCGCTCCCAATCTTCGCGATGCTCCACTTGGCACCGCATCCATTTTCAATGAAAGCTCCAGAGACGCGAGAAAAGGGGAAGTCTGCGTCTCCAGAGTTGAACCAAACTTCAGTTGTGAATTCGCCAAGCAACCAAAGCTCACGCTCTTTTGAAATATGAGCCACGATCTTGTCCGGAGAACCGTCGGCGTCTGACACGTCAAGCGGGTCGAATGTGACGTCATCAAGACCGGAGATGAAGAAGTTATCAGTGCCGGCGTCCTCAAATATGAAGTAGCCATCAATATAGGAAACTTGCGTTGGAGGGTTTCTGTCGGTGAACCCTTCGGCTGTGATCTCGGCGAATTCTTCAGACTCAAACGTCCAAACGTAACCCTTAAGGCCATCGACCAAAACCATGTGAATGCCATTGTCGGCAAAGCCAACTCGGCCTGTCTCGGTCGATAGAGTTCCGATCTCTGTGTATGTGAAATCATTTGCGACCGCATAGAGCTTGTTTTTTGCGACAAGAAAGCCGGCCCCGCTTTTCGAAGTGTAGGCCGCGCGGACCGGATCTTCGCCGATCGTGAGAAGTGTGGCGAGCCCTGGTGCGCTGATGAACGAAATGACTTCCGCCTCTTTCGAAGAGCCGGACTCGTTCACCTGAGGAATCAAGTTGATCGCGCGCTGACAATCAACGTTCTTTGACTGGTGGCGGTATGTCGGACCGATAAAGCCCTTAAACCGCATCACTTACCTGCCTTGATGTCGTAGACTCGACCACCATTTAAAACGGCCGAATCACAGGTTAAAATCGACTCCCTTGAATTGCGCGCCATGATCGTGCCCTTGGCCGCGTTGGCAACGGCGACGACAGATGCACTTGGTTCGCGCTCAAACTCCGACGCTAGTTCGATCGCGAGGTTGTAAATCAGCGCCCGCTCGTAGCCTTCAAGTGCCGTGATCTCGGTGTCGGCCGTCACTCTCGATAGAGGCTTTTCGCTGTAAAGCACGAGCTTGTGAGCAGCTGATGGCACTGGCCAAACTTGAACCGTCCAGTTCGGAGCTCCACGCGCGATGTGAATCCATCTTGGAAGTTCACTTTGTAAGGTCTTGACAGATTTCTCTGCCCATTCACGGTCGTTTAGAATTCCAACCGGCGATTCTACAGCTTGCCCGTTTTCGATAAGAAGCCCTGCGAACTCGATTGATACAGGCCGGGAAGTATTGAAGTCCCCGCCAGACCCCATCGAATAGGAGCCTTGGCCTGGAGTGAGTGTAAACTCCTCTCGCGTTTGACTTGGAACCGCGAGTCCCTCAGCGCTCCAGCTATCGACCATTGCGTTGAACGCAGACAAACCGTCTTGGAGTTCGGAGGCCGTAGGCGCTGCGCCTTGACCCAAAACTCCAAGCTTTCTCATCGCACTCGCCACAAGCTCTCTAGCCTTCACGCTAAACCCCTTTTAGGCGTTGCCGCCTCGGCCCGGCATAAGCATGCCAGGTGAAAATTCTGGTTCTGGTGTGTGAATCGGCGCCGCTACAGCAGGCTGAGCCTCCTTTGCGCACCAAACGATGGCTTGCGAACGGGATTTCCAGCCGCACTTGCGATAGATGTTTGTGAGGTGGAACTTGATCGTCTTTTCCGTCACGAAAAGAACATTCGCAGCTTCCTTGTTTGTGATGCCACGAGCGACCTGTTCTAAAACCTCTATCTCACGTCTTGAAAGCCTCTTTGATTCGCCAAACGCCTTGAGATCCATCAACACCTCCGTGTGTCGTTAATCCTTTTTCGATTTGCCGGACTTTGCTGGTTTTGCTTCCTCTGCCTGAGGAGCCTCAACCATCGGCCCGGCCTCAGGCGCCGGCGAGTCGCTTGTCGCGCCTACAGGCGTCTCCGCTTTTGCCGATTTCTTCTCTTCAAATGCAGCGGGCGAATCAGCCCAACCTTTTCCAAGCGCTTGTTCCTCTTCTGCAGAGTTAACAACGACGGCAGGTTCAGACTTGTGATAGCGCCAGCTTGGAAATACTTTTTCTTCAGCCATTTTTTCTTTCCTCCATGAGTTCAGCGGACCCGTTGCGACCAATTTGATCGTCGCGAATCGCTTTTCCGATCCACATATAAGTTTCTTCTAGTTTGTCGAGAGCTCGGAGCTTGGCGTGGGGGGCGTAGAGCTTGTTGATCAAGCTCTCTAGCTCCTGAGCTTTTTGTTTTATTTCCGCTTGTTGAGCACTTGAGATCTCGTCGTATTTCACATAATCAAAACGGCCCATTTCGAATCCTTTGTTGCGGAATTTTCCTAGTTCAATTTGGAAAAGTGGCCCGCAACCTAAAGCCGCGGGCCTAGTTCATTCACGATTACGACAAGCGTCCTACGACGCGAGCTGCGAATTCTGGGCGGACAACTTTCGAACCGAACAAGATGTCAAGGCGCTTGATCGCCTTGCCAGAAGTGATGTTGCCATCCTCCCAGAAACGAACCGAAAGGCCCGTTTCGTCATCTGTCGCGACCGTCATGTTTTGACCAGCGATCTTCTCAAGCGGAACCACGCAAAGCGCGATTGCCGACTTGTGGAAAACCAAGCTCTGCGGCGCAGTCACGCCGGCGTAGCTCGAAGCGTGGCCAAATGTTGTGATCGCAGAACCATCCGCCGGAACGTTCGAAACGTTCTGGTAGGGACCAGATGCGATGATCGCAGGGCTGATTGGAATCGTGGCGTTGCCAGACCCATCAGAAGCGACGTCTGCCGTGACAACGAAGTCACGGAGCTTTCCAGTCGACTCTTTCGTTTGTGGGTGAACCGCATAAACGCCCGCCAATTGAATGACGTCGCCAGCCTTCAGGCGATTGGAAGCCGCAGCTGTCCATCCGTCTGTGACGACAGAAGTCGCGCCATCAGCAGTCGATCCATTCGTCAAAGGCGTACCGCCGAGTGCGCCGATCGTGTGTTTCGGAACAACCTGCGACATCAAGAAATCAAGACCCGCAGCGCGAGTGATCTCGTTGTCGAGGTATTGTTTCGAGATCGCAGCGTTTGGGTTGAAGAGTGACTGGCTTCCTTGTGCCAAAGAGTCTTCAACGAACGGATCGATCGCGGCCGACAGCTTCGATGTTGGAGCACCGAGGCTGAGAAGTTTCGCGCGTGCCGAACCAAACGGCGCAGTGCTGTTTGGTAAGTTCGTCGCGTGCGGAATACCCGCGAAATTGGCGATCTGTTTGTAGGATGCCTTCATCACTTCCGACATCGCCGTTTCCACCAAAGCTGTAACAGCCGGCTCAAGGACGAGCTCGCGGAAGTTGTCGAGTTTCAGCGTTCGCTCTTGATCGCCGAACTGAAGACCGATGTGTTTCTGGCTGTTCACCTGAATCGAAACGGACTTCTGCTCGTGATCTTGCGGAGTCATCGACTCGCCGTCTCCGACGGTGAACTGACCAGGCAAGCGCACGTTCAGCGTGTCGCCGATTTTGTGACCTGATTTTGCGAAATTCGTGGCATAGCCAACGTTCATTCGCTTTTTCAGCTCTCCGATTTGGCTCTTTGCCACCATCAGGGCTTCGTTTGTGATCATCGAGTTCGTGAGAATAGTATTTGCCATGTCTCAGTTTCCTTATCTTGCTTCTTTAAGCTGTGCGCTTCGCAACTTCTCGTATTCAGCGAAGCTCAAGCCTTCGTCATAGATCGACTTGTACGATCCAGTGCCGGCGCCTGAGCGAGTCGTTGAGATCGGCTGCGGAGCTTTGGTTTGGATTTTCTTTTCTTCTTTTGGCTTCACCGCTCTTGCGGCGATGCGCTCTTCGATGCGGCCGAGTGCACGCGCAGCTTCAAAAGCCGAAAGCTCGTTGATTTTTTCGAGCTCCTCAGGGTTTTTCGCCAACTCGTACATAAACTCAGGGCCGTTCTCGAGGATCGCGCTCTGAATCACCGGCGAAAGCTCGATATCGCTCACAGCTTCAATGACTTCTTCAAAGTCAGCGTGCTGCTTCGCAAATTCCGCTGTTTTCTGCCGGTGAGTTTGCAGCCTTTCCTGAAACTCCGAGGTCAGTTTTTCAGACTTAGCCTTCTGCTCACGAGCCGCGAGTTTTTGATCAACCCGCCACTCAGCCAGAGCATCT
>CAKQVW010000031.1 GCA_934277865.1 uncultured Pseudobdellovibrionaceae bacterium
GCCCCATATGCTCGTACCAATTCATGAAGCCTGGCGTCAGCTCACTCAACGAGCACGCAGCGTCAAACTCCACCACATGGCCCCCGAGTTCGTCGTCGGAAACCAGCTTCGTCGCCCAGGACTCCAAGGCCCTTCGGAACTGGTGAAACTCGGCCCGCTTGGCCTCAAACCCGGCCGCCATCGCGTGGCCACCAAACTGGTCCAAATGGTTGGCGGCATAAGTCATTGCCTCGAGCAAATTGGCGCGAAGTCCCGTGGGCACCCGAGCGCTGCCGATGATAGAACCCGACTCCCCTTCGATGGCACCGATGAAAGCCGGTACACCAAAGCGCTGACTGAGTTTGGTTGCGACAAGACCCACCACACCTCGGTGAAACTTCTCGCTGGAAATCGCAATCACACCATTGGGCGGCGACTCACTGAGAATGCGTTCGGCCTCTTCGTCGGCCAGCTTTTGTGAAGCTTGACGATCTTGGTTATTGGCCAAAACTTGTGCCACCATCTCGCGCGCTTTTTCGCGATCCGTTTCCAGGTAGAGATCAATCGGCTGAATGCCAGAACCCATTCGCGAGAGCGCGTTGAGCTTCGGCGCAAATCGAATCGCCACATCCTGAGCTGTCAACGGACGACCCCAAAGATCCAAAGCTTTTAAGAGTTCACTCAAACCTGGGCGTTCGGTCTCAGCCAACCGAACCAGTCCATGTTTCACAAGAATACGATTTTCCGCCTGCAGCGGAACCAAATCGGTGATCGTCCCGATTGCAAAACAATCCAAGAGCCGTTTTGGATCAAACGCTCCCGCGCCATCGGCCTGAACAAGCCCCTCTTCCAAAAGGGCGCGACGAAGCGCCAGCACCAGATAAAAGATCACACCTGTTCCACAAAGGTGCCCGAGTCCCGATTCGCAGTTCCCTCGGTTGGGGTTCACCACGGCGACTGCCTCTGGCAGCACGACCGAACCCGACTCGTCCGTTTTGGGCAAATGGTGATCGGTGATAATCACGTCAATCCCAAGGCTCTTGGCAAAGGCCGCTTCTTCCATCGCCGTGATCCCGAGATCAATTGAAACCAGAACCTGAATTCCTCGCTCGGCATGAAGCTTTTCGATGGCCGAAGAATGAAGTCCGTAGCCCTCCGTCAGACGCTGAGGTTGATAGCCCGAGACGTTTTGAAATCCCAGAAGCTGAAAAGCTTCCAGCGCCAAGGCCAAACCACTCGTGCCATCGAGATCGTAGTCCGCGTAAAGCAGAACATGTTCTTGTTTTTGTCGCGCTTCCACCAAGCGGCGAATTGCGAGATTGAGGTCTTTCAAAAGCAGAGGGTCACGAAGCGACTTCAGGCTTGGTCGAAACCACCACGCCAGATCGGCATCGGTCTTCAGCCCGCGGTGCATGAGCACCTCTTTCAACGCTCGTGGAACGCCTGACGCAAGCTGAGAGGACTTTGTGTCCGGGGTCTCGTCGGCTTCCCCGCGCTCGAAGCGCGTCTCCAACGAAGCCGCGCGTTTGCGCCAGATTTTGGCTGGAACCTTGGGCTTCTCGACAAAAACAAGCCCCGATGAGTCCTCATACGAGTCCTGCATCGGGGTGCTTGTTGGAGATTGGGGCTCGATCTGCGAGTCAGCCAACCTACCGCCTCTCTTGTTACGCCGGGTTTGTAGCCGACGATGAGTGAGGAATCGCGGCCGTCGATCCTGGCGTCAGTTTGTCCATCAACATGATCATCGGTGCCGCAACATAGATCGTCGAATAGGCACCTACGATGATACCGATGATCAACGTGAATGCGATCTCCGCGATCACGCCGCCCGACAAGAAGTAAAGACCCAAGCACGCCATCAATGTCGAGACTGCTGTCAAAATCGTGCGACCAAGGGTTTCGTTGATCCCCTTGTTCAAAATGAACGCGAGCGATTTGTCACGGTTGAGCGGTGCCATTTCACGAATCCGGTCAAACGTCACGATGGTGTCGTTCAGCGAATAACCAATGAGAGTGAGAATCGACGCGATGATTTGTACGTTTACTTCGCGGCCCATGATCGCAAACACACCCAGTGTGATGAGCGAGTCGTGAACAAGACAGATGATCGCACCTGGCGCGTAAGCGTAGTCAAATCGAACCGAGATATAGATGAGAAGAACCAAAAGACTGTAGAACGCCGCCAGGAGGCCGTTTTTCTTCAGTTCGCTTCCGACCTGCGGTCCTACCGTGTCGACGCGCAGAAGTTCTTCCGCTTTCATCCCAAGCTTTGAACTGAGGCCCGTTTTGACCTTTTCCAAGAGTGCGTTGAGTTCGCGGTTCTGAGCGTTGGCATCCGCCAGCTCAGGTGTTCCGATGCGAATCAAGAACTCGTTGGCTTCGCCAAAGGTTTGAACCGAAGCGCTGCCTGCGCCAACTTCTGTCAGCACGGCACGAACCTGTTCAACAGAAACCGCCGAGCCAAACTTGACCTGCATCTCTGTACCGCCGGTGAAGTCGATACCGTAGTTAAAGCCCTTTGTCAGAATCAAAGCTAGCGAGATCACAACGAGCAAAAGAGAGAGTCCACCCATTGGCTTGGCCAATCGGATAAAATCAATCCCTTCCATCTTTTCGCCGGCTACTGAGAATTTTTGTTTTGCTGTCGTCATTTTATTCTCCGTCTTCCCGCTTACCATTTAATCGAAGGGTTGAGTTTCCACTTGCTCACGATCAAGTCGAGAAGCACACGCGACGCAAAGACCCCAGTGAAGAGCGTGACAAAGAGACCTGTCATCAGCGTCACCGCGAATCCACGAATTGGACCAGTTCCGTAGTACATCAGCACCACGCAAACCATGATCGACGTGATGTTGGAATCCATGATCGCCGAGAAGGCCTTGTCAAAACCAAGTCCCACCGACATCGCAAGCGTCTTCCCTGCTCCCATCTCCTCTTTGATCCGCTCAAAGATGATGACCGAAGCGTCGACTGCCATACCAAGACCCAGCGCGAGACCCGCAACACCCGGAAGTGTCAGCGTCGCGCCAAGAGCCGAGAGCACCGCCATCGTGAGCACAAGGTTCAACACAAGCGAGAGGTTTGCCATCAGACCAAACGAACGATAGTAGACCATATTGAAGATGAAGATCAGACCGATTCCGACCAAAGCGCCGAGCTGACCTTTTTCGATTGCGTCCGCTCCAACTGTCGGACCAACCGTGCGCTCTTCCAACTGCTCGAGAGCCGCAGGCAACGCGCCCGATTTCAATGTGATCGAAATATTCTTCGCTTCTTTCAAAGTCGCATCATATCCACCCGTTCGACCTAGCGTGATACGACCCGAGTTTGTGATCTTGCTGTTGATCACGGGTGCTGTTTTGACGATGCGATCGAGCACGATCGCCATTCGGCGGCCCGTGTGCTTTTCGGTCATCGTGCCCATCGCGCGACCACCAGCTGCATCCAGACGGAAGTTCACTTCGGGTGCACCGGTTTCACCTGGCGCAACAAACGCGTCCGTCAAAAGATCGCCAGGAACCGTTTCCGATTGCATCAGCACGTAGGGAATACGGCCTGCTTCCATGGTCTCGGCATTGTCTGGCTTTTCAAATAGGACCAACGAACCTTCCGGAAGTTTTCCCTTCAAGGCCGCATTGAGTTTTTCGACATAGGCCGAGTACTTTAGGTCCGGCCCGAGCTTGAATCCGCCCGCCTTTTCCGCCTCTTCGATCATCGCCAAGAGCTTGCTAAATCCACCTTGGCCAGCATCCATCTGATTATCAAATTCAGGATTGACGATATAGAAGTCCAAACGAGCCGTCTTGTTGATCAGCTCCTTTGCACTGGCCGAGTCCTGAATCCCGGGAAGCTGAACAAGAATACGGTCGTCGCCCTGAGCCGTGATCGACGGTTCCGCAACACCGAATTCATCGATCCGGTTGCGGATCGTTTCAATCGCACGCTCAACCGTGCCCTTGCCAAATTCACGGACGTGAAGCTCACCAAACGTGGCCTTCACTCCAGTCGCCGAAGTCGCAAGGCTAAACATTGGGCCGTACATCTCTTCGATCTTTTTCTTTACGGCCTCAGCGTCGGTTTCGTTCGCTGTCGAGATTTCCATCTCGCCGCGAGCCGCGTCACCTTGCTTGATCCCGCTGAACGCGATGTTGGAGCGACGAAGTTCTTCCGCCAGACCTGCGGCGATTCGACCAGCCTCTTGCTTCAGCGCACCTTCGATGTCAGCGCGCAGAACCAGGTGCAGTCCACCTTGGATATCCAGACCCAGCGTCATCTTGTCCTTCGTCGGCCACCACATTTTCGAGGTGTCGACGAAGTTTGGAACCATCCAAATGATTCCCATAATTGCCACAGCGGCCGTTACGGCCAAGCGCCATCCAATAGCTTGTGGTTTCACGCCTTGCCTCCCTTAGCATCCGCGGTCGCCGACGCACCTTGTGTCATCGCCTGAACCGACGACGCAATTGCCGTGCGAAGAACCTTCACACGCACACCGTCTGCGATCTCAAGCGTGATCACTTGGTCCGTCATACCTTCCACACGTCCAAGAATTCCGGACGAAAGCACGACCTCATCTCCCCGCTTTAGCGCCGAGATGAAACCCTGTCTTTGTTTTTCGCGTTTTTGCTGAGGGCGAAGAATGAGGAAATAAAAGATCCCCACCATCGCGATCAGCGGGACCATTTGAACCCAAGCCGGTGGTTGTGGTTGGCCAGCTGCGGCTTCCGCCATCGCCAACGCCGGAACAAGTGCCGTCATCAAGCCGACAGTTGCAGCCGTCAGAGCTGCTGTTTTTGAGAATGGGAATTTCGTAAAACCGATCATCTCTACTCCTGATCTACAATTCGTGCGAATCGGATCAAGAATCACTCTAAAACCGAAGACTTGGCAAGCATAAGGCAACGACCGGTTACGACACCTTCACAAAGCGGCGATAGCAGTCGTCGCGGAACTCGGCCCAGCGCCCAGCTTTGATCGCTTCTCGGGCACGCGACATCAGTGCAAAGAAAAAGTGCAGATTGTGAATCGTGTTGAGTCTCGCACCGAGGATCTCGTCCGCCAAAAGCAAGTGACGCAAGTAGGCCTTCGAGTAGTTCTTGCAGGTGTAGCAATCGCACTCGGGATCCAGCGGAGAGGGATCATTCTTGAACTCCACACGTTTGATCGAAACCTTGCCCTTCCAGGTGTAGAGCGTTCCATTTCGCGCAACGCGGGTTGGCAAAACACAGTCGAACATATCGATTCCGGAATCCACCGCCACGATCAAATCCAGCGGCGTTCCGACGCCCATCAGATAACGCGGCTTGTTTTTGGGCATTCGCGGCGCCACCTGCGGCACCAAGCGATGCATCAGTTCGATCGGCTCACCGACTGAAAACCCACCGAGGGCGTAGCCGGGAAGATCGACCGAACAAATCTCGTCGAGACTTTGAAGGCGAAGCTTCGGATCGAGTCCACCCTGTACGATTCCGAAAAGCAGACTTTCTTTTCTTGTCATCGCGTCTTTGGATCGCTTCAGCCACCGCAGTGTGAGCGCCATGCTGGCGCGGATTTCCTCTTCCGTGGACGGGTGCTTCAAACACTCGTCAAACGCCATGATGATGTCGCTGCCAAGATCCATCTGAATTTGCATCGACGTCTCTGGCGAAAGAAAGTGTCTGTCGCCATCCAAGTGCGAGCGAAACTCGACACCCTCTTCCGAAAGTTTGCGAAGTCCGGCGAGTGAAAACACCTGGAAGCCACCACTATCGGTCAAAATGGGTCCATGCCAGTTCATGAACTTGTGCAGCCCACCAAGTTCCTTGATCAGCTTTTCACCAGGACGGATGTGCAGATGATAGGTGTTGCCGAGCACGACCTGACAACCCGAGCTTTTTAGTTCTTCCGGCGTCATCGCCTTGACGGTGGCCTTGGTTCCAACCGCCATGAAGACCGGCGTTTCGATTGCACCGTGCGCGGTTTGCAGACGTGCGGCGCGTGCCTCACCGTCTGTCGCAAGAAGCTTAAACTCCCCTACGGGGGCTACATCTGTTGCCGTGCTGAGCTGCATGTCTGAACCTATCTCGTTTGAATCAAATCTTGGGGCTTAGTCTTTTTCGATGCGAATGCGAATCACGCCGATCGGCTGACCTTCAGACACACGCGCCACTTCTGTTCGCTGTTGAAATTCAAATCCGCGACCAAACTGTGATTCCAAAAGCGACTCGCGCGCAAGCGCATCAAACTTGAGTTCGGTAAAAGCCACCTGGCAAGCAAACCACTTTTTGTGTTGCCGGCCACATTGGCCCTCGACCTTCGAGCCATCCGTTCCCTCACCAGCCCACGAGCCATTGCCCTGGCGCTTGAGTTCGAAGTCCGTGTCCAAACCCGTCAACTGCGCCGGCAAACTGAAACGCATGATGCCCGTTCGATCCGGAGAGCCGTAGGCATTTTGATCGCTGCGAGTCGTGTATTCTGCAGCGGCTGCAAGCTCGGCGGACACCATCGGCACCGAGTAAATTGCGCCGATGCGCGCAGAAGCCGGCTCCGCTTGCAGAAAGCAACCCGCAGCTAACGCTCCCAAAAGCATTTTGAGAACCCAAGGCCATGCTTTGATTCGTACCGTTTTGATTTGCGCCATGTCGTTCATGTTTCCCCTCATGCAGGATTCAATATGTAACGAGTCGCCCGTGTCGATCCCGTTCGAACCAAGAACCCAAGTTCCACCAACTCACCTAAGTCCCGCAAAGCGCTGGCTCGCGAGATGCCAAATCTCCTGACAAGATCCTGCACCCCAACATCCCCTCGTGTAGCAAGGTCCTCCAAGACCTGCAACTGACGGATTCTCAGTCGGCTCGTTTCCTGGGGATTCAGCGACTGGCGCGAGAGCCTTTTCGGCCCTTCTTCACGCGATTTCACCATCCATAAAACCCCTTGGCTAAGAGCCTGCGTCAAACCGGGATTAAACTCCGACCAAGTCTTCAAGCTCACTTCGGGATTGAGAAAGACTCGTTCTCCAGAAATCGAAACCCACGGTGTCCCGCCACCGAGGAGCTTTCTTAACCTCGTCGCCGCCACGGCCAAGAGTCGGTCATGGCGTTCCGAGTCGTAGCGGTAGCCCCAAACAGACTCAATCGCCGCAGCTTTCGTGCTTGGCCCAAGGGAAAGGTGCAACAACAGTCTGCCCAAGAGACCGCCAAGCCCGTCTCGAACCAGCTTCGCCTCGCCGCTTTCAACGACCAAAACGCTTTCGTCCGGCAGACCTAGCACCAAAAGGTTTCGGCCAAATCGAAGTCCCAGAGTGGAAACCAGAATTCCCAAGTAGCCACGATCTAAAAGTTCTTTTGTTAGTCCTATTGAAGGAGCGTTTCGCTCCAACGCCAGACGGTCCATCAGATCTCCGAAAGGGTCCTCTCCTTCACGGAACTCTGTTCCCGAGCCTTCGCACATGGGCGCAATTGCTTTTACGGAAACGGCCGGACTACCTTGGCGGGGTGCTAAACGCCCGGATATACGACGTTCAATACCGTGACCTGGTGGGCGAGTTTTTGCCAGCAGTCCTTCGGTCTCCGCGATGCGAGATCTCAAATCGTCAATAGGTGCAGCTCCCTCGAGTTCGCCCTTCAGCTCACGAAGTGTCGCCAGGCGAAAACAGAAAACCTTGCGCAAGAGATCTTGCTCCAAGTTCTGTTTTTTTACGTCGCGAAGTGCGGTCTCCGCACTTTGCAGGCTAAACAAGACCTCCAGTGGACGCCCCTCAAGCTTTGCCATCCAAGCCAAACGCAGATGGAGCCACGCCGTCTGCAACCAGTTCTTCGAGCCTAGAATTTCAGGTGATGCCGAGTCCAAAACACGCCGAGCCGTACGAAGCTGCCCTCGCAAGATGGCCTGCCGCGCAAGCTCCAGCCTGAGCTCGGAGCGCGAGTAAGAATCCTTGGGGTCAAGTTCCACGAGGGCTCGCAAAAGGCGAGACATCACTCGCGCAGGCTCAAGTCCAAATGCCGCTTCGTACTTGAGCACAGAAATCGTGATGGCAGCCGGGAAACTGCGATGCTTAACAGCCTCGGCGGCACGCTTTGCCAAGCGCAATGTTTTTAGCCCCTGGCGCACTTCTCCTGTGCGCACATAAGAATGCCCAAGAAGATCGAGCGCCAAGATTCTCGCCAATGGCTCCAAACGACTTGTCGACTGCTGGGCTTCAGCCAGTGCCTTTCGCGAGAGCTCGGCCGTGGCTTCGCCTTGTAGATAACGAATGAAACCTTCCAATTGAAAAGCGAAAAAGCCCACCAGGTTCTCTCGCTTCGCCTCAAGGCGTCTTAGCCGCTTTAACCGGCGTTCCGCCTCTTCTAGGCCTCCCGAACGCGCAAGCCCGAGGCCTAAGAAAAAACTGACCAATCCGGATGCGTCACGTTCTTCGATATTTTTAGCAAGCGCCAAAGCCTCTTCAAGTTCCCCACGTAAAACCAGCGACGCGGCCAGCAGATCTTGCGAGCCCGACTTCAAAATCTCTCGCCGGTCGAGGGCTAAAATCCCATCGATCTGGCCCTGGATAAAAAGTTGAAAGAGTTCTTCACGTTTCACAAGAACGAGTCTGTCTCAAGAATTCGCGGATTTGTCCATTTCGCTTCATTACGCTTCATTTTTGTAACAAGTTCCGCCTGGAGAAATGAAGCGAAATCCGCGAACTTCCAAATCAAGGAGGTCGCCATGAAAACTCGACCACAGATAGCAACACAGATAGCAGACTCAACCACCGCTAGATTTAAAAGCCTGTTTGCATCGTTCACGATGGCATTGACCACCCTGACGGCATGCGGGCCCCAGCTCAGCACAAACGAAATCGCGCACACCCTGGAAAGGACCTCGGATCAGGCCCTGATCGCAATCTCAGCGGCGTTCACGCCGGAGGAGATCGCGGCGGCCAACTTCCAATTCATCAAGGACAAGATTTTCACTCCACACTGCCTGAAGTGCCACGCCAGCGATGTGCAACGCGGAGACGTGAATCTCGAGGATTATTCAACTGCCTTTCAATTACGAAACGAAATCCGGTCGGAAGTGGATGCCGATCGCATGCCACGTCGTGCGCCACCACTTTCTCCAGAGCTCAAGGAGCTATTGTTCTCGTGGATTGACAACGGAGCACGAGAGTTGTGAGCGCACCGGGGGAGATTTGTTTTTTCTTTTTCGTGAGTATGAGAGGAACTGATTCGCCAATGGAAGGCTCGTGTTGTACGAGAGAGTCGGGCGCGAATTTTGTGAGGGGGAGCGATGAAGATTCGAGTTTCAGATAAAAACACATCCCAGACGGTTCTTACGATCATTGCTGGCATCATCGTAGGGAGCACATCAGGGCTTCTCACTTCGTGTAACTACAACGATCTCAAAAACGTTCCCACTCCGGCTGGCAAAACCGGCGGGCCCAACCCGGATCTCATCGTGGACTTTGCGACGGTGAAATCAAAAGTCCTCGATGCGGCTTGCGTGCGTTGCCACTCAGGCGCCAACCCTCGCGGCGGCGTTCGCCTAGAGACCTACCAGCAGGTGTTTGAGATCCGCGACAGCCTTCGTGCCCAGGTCGACACCGGCGCTATGCCACCACGTCCACCAGGCCTAAGCCCCGAGCAAAAAGCCCTGGTCTTAGCTTGGGTCGACAGCGGTGCGCCGCAAACAACTGTCGTCACGCCCGCGCCCGAACCGGCGCCCGAACCGGTACCAGTGCCATTGCCTGCGCCAGAACCTGAACCAGAAGCTCCCGTGTCGATACCGACGTTTGCCGAAGTCCGCGCAAAGGTTTTTGTTCCCCACTGCGTGAAATGCCACAGCCACGAAGGCGCAAAAGGCGGAGTGAATCTTGAGGACTTCGCGTCGGCGAAAAAATATGCGAGCGAGATCGCGTTCACGCTTGATACCGACGACATGCCAAGGCGTGCGCCCGCCCTGCCGCCAGAGCTGAAAGCCATTGTCTATGCATGGATCGATGGCGGAACACCGTAAAACTGAGATCTTAAGGAAAGAGGTTCTTATGAAAACGCACACAGCTATTCAAACTCAAAAAAAACAGACTTTGCACATCTTTATTCTCGGATTGATTGCCGCTCTCGCGATCGCGTCGATCTCGGCCCAAGGACCAAACCGGGCCTCGGCCGCCACTCCTCCAAAAGAGGAAGCGACAAAAGCGGCGGCTCCTAAACTTGAAATAGAATCCGGCAAGGTAGAATTCCTCGCTATCGGAAAGCCCTCTTTCCTCAAGGTGAAAGGTGTTGGCACCGCACCAAAAGGCAGTCTCACGATGGAAGGCGATAAGACATCCGGCGAGTTCACGTTTGACCTAAGCTCCCTGGACACTGGAATCGCACTTCGCAATGAACATATGAAGGACAAGTACCTGGAAGTCGGAAAGTACCCTGTGGCGACGATTCGGTTCCAAGATGTTTCGGCCAAAGAAGGGGCCGAGCAAACGGTTCCAGCCGAGATGGAGCTTCACGGCGTGAAGAAGCCCATCACCCTAGAAGCGACGCTTAAGCCTGATGGCGAGAAAAAACTCGCGTCCGCGAGTTTCAAGTTCAAACTCACAGACTATCAGATCGAGATCCCGACTCACCTCGGAATCACGATCGCAGATGAGGTCTCGGTCACCATCGAATCGACTCTGAAGAAGTAGAAAACTCGCAACGCAGTCCGCCTCTAGGAGACACGAAAGATGCAGCACCAAATGCAGCAAAAAACTTCCAACTCTTTTCACGGCGGACTCGCCTCACTTTCGGCAACCTTCCTCTTCTTCGCGGCGACCGTGGCGGATGCGTTCCCCGAACTCACTCGCCATGGCTATGTCAGCTGCACCGCCTGCCACGTCTCTCCCAATGGCGGCGGCGCCATGACGCCGTACGGTCGTGGACTATCACGCGAGCTTTTGAGCACGTGGGGCGGAACACGAGAAGCGGAAGTCGGCCACGGTCTTTTACCCAAGCAATGGGCCGACGCATTGGAGAACTCGAAGCTTCGCTTAGGAGGCGACGTACGCTGGGTGCAAACGCATCGCGAGAATGCTGCGGTTCGCGCAGGCCAATTCTTCACGATGCAGGCGCAGGCCGAACTGGCGTGGGATGAAGGCCCATGGGCCGTCGCCGCCGCCATCGGCAAGCTGGAAGATCCACGGGGCAAAAAAGAATTTCGCCTAGTCTCGCCAAAATATTATGGCCTTGTTCGCTTTGCAGAATCCGGAAGTTTACGAGCCGGTCGTTTTTCACCCGCTTATGGGCTTCATCTGGCCGACCACACGCTCTCGGTGCGACGCGCTCTCGGCCTCGGACCCGATGTCGAACGCGACAATCTCGAGTTCGCCTGGATCGGCGAGCAAAATCAATTTTTTGCCACCGTCACTCAGTCTGCAGACAGCACCGCCGCCAGCGACAAAGAGCGTGCCTCCATTGTTCGCTATGAACGCATCATCAATTCCAATTCTCGCATCGGAGCGAGCTTCTGGCAGGGCGCGGGAGGCGATGCCGCCGCAGGAGCGGGTTTTGATCGATGGATGTTTGGTGTGCACGGCATCGCCAACCTTTCCAAACGGTGGTTTCTCAGTGCCGAGCTCGACCGTGCCGAACGAACCGGTGCTTCACTGGTGCAATCACAATATGGATTTTTACGTTTGAACTATGAACCTGTTCAAGGTGTGTGGCCGCTTCTTCAGTATCAACACGAACGCGGTGATGTGAGTCTCAACGCCAGCGAATCCAACAAGTATGGCATCGGCGTCAACTTCTTCCCACGACCCCACTTTGAGCTATTTGGCATCTGGAACCGTGTGGCGCACGGCTCCGACTGGAGCGACGAGGCCTACCTGCTCCTTCACTATTATCTATGACGTTACGTCGGGTCGGCTTCTGGTTTGGCTTCCGGAAGCAGAGACACTTTTGACCACAGCGTGAGATCGCCGTAGCTAAAGAGACGAAACTCACGCTCAATCGCCCACTGATAGGCCGCTAACACTTTCTCCAAAGATGAGAAGCTCGCCACCAAGGCCAGCAAGGTCGACTTTGGCTGATGAAAATTCGTCGCCAAGATGTCGACAAATCGCCATTCATGCCCTGGCTGAATCAAGAGCGTCGTCTCCCCTGCCAAGCCACCCTCCGGCGTCTCTCGGAAGTACCCACGTCCCATCGACTCCAAAGCCCGCGCCACGGTTGTTCCGATCGCGATCACTCTTCCGCCTTGCGCACGAGCCCGCGCCACAGCCTCGATGGTCGCCCGTGGAATCGATACCTCTTCCCCATGCATGACGTGTTCAGAAAGTTTGTCGGCCGTGACCGGCAAGAAGGTTCCCAGCCCCACGTGTAGCGTGAGCTTCACGATCTCCACCCCACGCTCCCGGATGGCGTCTTCGAAGTCTTTATCGAAATGAAAGCTCGCGGTCGGGGCTGCCAGGCTTCCGCCATGTTGGGCCCAGATCGATTGGTACTGAGTCTCATCGGCCCATCTTGTGTGCCGCTGCTTGCGGGCCTTTTGAATATACGGCGGAAGCGGAAGCTCGCCCATGGCATCAAAAAGCTCTTCGGTGAAGGGTTCGGAAGTTCGCACCACCTGCGGGCGGCCACGCTGAATGATAGAAAACCGCATCAGACGATCACCCGACGAGTCACCGGTGACGATGGCGGCTGTCTGTTCGGTGCCTTCTGCCCAGCGACTTGATGGACAAAGAACTTCCCACTCGGTTCGGTCGTGGTTGAGTGGCCGAATGAAGAGAATCTCAAGACCTTCTTCGGTGAACACGCGCCGACGAAGCACCTTGGTTTCGTTCACCACCCAGACATCGCCGGGCCGGACAAAACTCAAAAGCTCGTCGCGACGAATTTCAATCGGCCCCAATGCCGGATCATTGTAGAGAATGCGACTAAAAAGCGCACGCTCCGTCGCCACCAGCTCTTCTGGATAAGGGAAATCGAGATCTTTTAACTGCAGGCCCGAATCAGATGTTGTCACTCCTATGGGACATGACATGGGAACGCCGCTGACTCAAACAAAAAAACGCCGCAGTCTGATCTCTCAAACTGCGGCGCCAACCACCACACCAAACACACCAAAGGGAAAACGAACTAGGAACCAACCACGAACAATACGGGGAACCACCCACACGTATTCTAAAAATTAATCAGCGATCACGTCGGCCGGGAAACTGCTCAACCCCGGACCTGTATCTCACGGGCTGGGCCTTCCCCGTACTCGATTCGCTTGTTCGGCGAATCACCCAAACACCCAGCGCGAGATACAACGCGCTCACCAGAAACAGCAGAACTAACTCGCTCATGAGGCCCTCCGAATCATTCGGTGTTTAGCCATTTCCGGCTCACTCTCATGCGACAGGTCTTGAAGAGCCGAGAGCTGTCTTGCGACTTCCTCGAGAATCACCCTTCGCGACCAGCGATCTGTTTCGCTTTCGAGAAGCTTCGCGAGTTCCGCGAGATCTCTCAGCTCGGATCGGCTGGTCGAGCCTTTCGGCGCTCTGCCAATCTTTTTAAGCCAAACCCACTGCATCCTTGCCAACCCCTAAGAACCGGCATCCTTGCTGATTCTTGCCTGTAAGACCCGCAAAGCCCCCCGCGCGGTTAGCCGAGATTCACTTTCCCACCTTCAAATGTTTTTTGAGGCGCCATAAGAGCCGGACGCGGCTCGGACAGATTCCCCCACGAAACTGCCTTAATTTCGAGCTGACAGGGAAAAAGACGAATTCGGACGAGGGAGAGCGTTGACAGACGAAGTCCGGCCCGCCATATTCGGTGACTCCCAAACCAATTTATGCGCGAGTGGCGAAATTGGTAGACGCATCAGCTTGAGGGGCTGACGCCCGCAAGGGTGTGCTGGTTCAAGTCCAGTCTCGCGCACCATTTTTTTCTTGGTTCCTATTAAAAAGAGAATCCATTCCATCATTTTTGAGGCCGAAACACGAGAGGGAAAGCTCTTCGATGTCGCCCTTGTTGTTGTCATTCTCTTTAGCGTCCTAACGGCAATTCTCGAGAGCCTCTATTCCGACTCCGGCCTAGGGGCCCTCTTCTACGCTCTCGAGTGGATTTTCACGATCATCTTCCTCGCCGAATATGCTTTGAGAGTTTACTCGGTCGAAAAACCACTTAAATACGTTCTTAGTTTTTACGGAATCATCGACCTTGTTTCATGTCTTCCGACGCTAATAAGTATTTTCATTCCTGGTGCGCAATCGCTCATCGTGATTCGAGCGCTTCGGCTGCTGCGAATATTTCGAATCTTTAAGCTCGCGACTTATTTCAGCGAAAGCATGGTGCTTTACGATGCCTTGATGGCCGCAAGGGTCAAAATCACGGTGTTTCTCTTCAGTATTCTCATCATCGTCACGCTTTCCGGGGCCGCTATGCATGTCGTCGAGGGACCAGAAAACGGCTTCACCAACATACCCACCAGTATGTATTGGGCGGTCGTCACATTGACGACCGTCGGTTACGGAGATCTCAGCCCCAAAACAGATTTCGGTCGCTTTCTTGCTTCCGTCATCATGGTCTTAGGCTACGCCATCATTGCCGTGCCGACGGGAATCATCACATCGGAACTCACGAAATCAAAATATCTCAATATTTCGAACCGCGCCTGCCCAGGCTGCGGCTCTCAGGGCCACGGTGAAGATGCCACCTTCTGCAGAAATTGTGGCGCTCACCTCAATAGCTAGGCGTTAGAGCTTTTCAGATTTCTAAAAATGACGGAGCCCAGCTCGGTCCAGAAACTGACCCAATGCGGACTTCACCTTTTCATGAGATCGAGCAGAGCCGCTGCCGTTGTTCTCCAGTGTGATCGCGTTGTGGGGGGTCTGATCAGATTCTGACAACACCACCTGGGTCCTCACCAC
>CAKQVW010000032.1 GCA_934277865.1 uncultured Pseudobdellovibrionaceae bacterium
TCTTTCGCAGCTTTTTGAACTGCGCGCATGACAGTTTGGAAATCCTCGGCAGTTCGGTTTTCTTTGAAAAAGAAGTCATGGATTTCTAAAGAGTCTAGAACAACGAAAGTAGCACCCATTTCGATGATGAACTCAGGGAGTTCAGATTCAATGACTTCAGGGCTTGATCGGAAAAACTTAAAGATCTCGATCGCTCTAGGAAAACGATCGTGGCTTATGTAGTCCATTGCGCCATCGACAATGCGCAAAACTTTGTGACCATGTTGAAATGCTGTGAGCGTGAAAATGCTTAAGACATCTGTCAAATCAGCGTCGCCAGTGATGTAAGTGACCTCGCCTTTTCGAAGACCACCCCGAAGGCCTTCGTTCAGTTCGGCAATAGGAAGTTTGGTGAGGCCTTTTGCGGCGTTAGCCACGAGAAGATCTGAAATGGCGGCTGTGTGCCCCTCTTGATTCATAAGCTTATGCTTATCAAACCAGGGCTCATATCTTCGAAGTCCCAAACGCTCCCATTCTTTTTCAGCGGCCTCGCGTTCTTCATCCGAAATGTCTTCGATGGCGACGACTTTTCCTTTGAAATGATTTTCTTCATCCAATTGCCCAACGCTGTTATTGCAATACCAGCTCAAGCCGTGCACACCCCGGCCGTAAACAGGCTCGGCTTGGTTGAGCGCCTCAATCAATAGGGCATTAGCTTTGTCCGCGATCGCTTGAGCGCGCTCGTCGCCAAGTTCAATCGGAAAGTCTTCTTTTGAGAAAAACGATTTCCAGTTTCTCATATTTCACTCCATTCGCGGCCTTTAAGCAGCAGATCAGAATACAAGAGGTCAGTGGCAGGTGAGGACACATGTGACGGGCTGGGTTGGACCCATCTACCAGGCGGTAGGCTTCGGATCGTGCTAGTCTAACCGTAGTCAAAGCTAGTCAGCCACCGGCCCCGAGCGACCCCGCTTGTCCCTTTTGCTAGGGAAAGCGAAGTCTAAGTCATTGATAGGACTTACGAGAGATTTCGGTATCTTGGATTTTATCTGATCTGACGGCGCCCGAAAAATGGGGTGACTGACGGGATTTGAACCCGCGACCCTCGGAATCACAATCCGATGCTCTAACCAACTGAGCTACAGTCACCATACAAAGCGCGTTTTCGGCTTGGGCCGAGGACGGCGTGAGAACGAAAATATATACGGTCTGGGGGGGCTTAGACTCAACCAAAAAACGCGGAAATGGCCAGTTAACTAGCAGGCAGAGCCTAAAAATTCGGCTAAATCGAGATAAGGGCCGGATTGGGCTCTATTCGCAGAGTTTGGCGAATCGTTTGAGGCTGCCGCCCGAGCCCTCGTTGCGCTTTTCGTAGTACTTCAGTACCTCAATCAGGCCGCCTGGCCGCCGGCAGCCAATGAGGCGGTGAGCCCCTTTGGAGACGAATTTGATTTCGACCAAGTCCTCATGCTGATCCGTGATCCGTAAAATTCCGTCGCCCGCGTGCGGGCCGATGTAACCCTTCAACAAAGAGCGCATGAACCGATGGGACTCGTGCGGCGCCTTGATGAGTTCGGACACGACCTCTTCGGAAAAACGCACAGAAAGTTTTCCGGCCGCACTGGCTCCGAAGATCGAGTCGGGTACGGGGACTTGATAGGTCAGTCGTGGTGAAATGAGTTCGGGGTTTTCGGATATGTCGGAGAAACTTGCGCCCTGTTCGCGGCGAATCGCGATCAGCGTGTGGCGGTGAAAACCGGCGGAAGCGCGGCGGAGGGTTTCCACCGAGGATTCGAAGTCCTGCCTGATGAACGAGTCCGAGGCCTCGAGAGTCTGATCGGTGAGAGCCGCAAGCCGACCTTGAAGCGCAAGACGCTCGGCCTCGAACTTGGACTGAAGCTGCGACCGCGTGGCACCAGCAAGTGTTGCCCGAGACAACTGGTTTTGCAGATCGTCTGTGACGCTTTTGAAATGGCCTTCGAATTCGGCCAGGTAGTCGATGGCCTGCTCCACGTTGAGCTTGGCTTGTGGGGCGAGGCGAGGGAAGGCGCTATCAAGCGCAGCGAATTCCAGCGCGCACGAGTTTGCCGAGGCGACCGTCTGTGCAAGTAAGACGGTCGACGCGGCAATCAACGAAAGAACGTGGGAGACAAATCTCATCTAGTAGTTCAACCGAGGCAAGAGATGTGGAAAATCCGGCCCCGCGCCCAGCGGGAGATGGTTTTCTTGTGTAAAGCCACGGCAGAACCAGGCTCCAGAAGGGCGTTTGCCGCAGGTCTGTGTTTCGCCGACGGCAAAGTCTGTATAGACTTCGCCATCCACCAGCGTTGGCGTCAGAACAAAGGTTGGCGCTGAGGCAGAATGGTTTTGTTCAAGTCGGTTAGAACCCCAGCAGGACAATTGGCCTGTGCCGGAGAGTGCACAAACATGCGTGCCTGGCGCATTGCCTTTCGTCGATGATCCGACAATCACCTTGTTGTAGGAGCCAGAGATGTAAGTCGGAGTATTGAAGGGAGTGGGTGAGGTTGCCCCTTGCCCGATTTCGGCGTCATCGTTTCGTCCCCAGCAGTAGAGCGAGAAGCTCGAGTTGATTGCGCACGTGACGTTGGCGCCGGCGGAGACTTCCATCCAATTGCCTGGAACCTGAGTGGGGAACTCCCGGTTGAGCGAGTCGCCTAGACCAAGTTGCCCGAAGTCATTTTTTCCCCAGCAGTAGAGCAGGCCGCCCGACAGGATGGCGCAGGCATGATTCGCACCGGCGCTGACTTGCAGAGCGTTGATCAACGTTGTGGGAGTCGGCAAGTTTTGGTTGCCGCCGAAACTTCCAATTCCTAGCTGGCCGACGTCGTTTTTTCCCCAGCATTTGACAGCGCCCGAGCGCACACCGCAGGTGAAACCGGTTCCGACGGACACCTGTTGATAGCCCGTGTCGACTTGCATCGGAAGAAACTGGTTGGTCGTGTTACCGATTCCTAGCTGGCCCGCATTGTTGTAGCCCCAGCAGCGAAGGTCATTTGTCTGCGTGATGGCGCAAGTGTGCTGCGTGCCGACGGAGACCTTAAAGTATCCCGTCGGGCGGTCGATAAAGACCGGCGCGTGACGACGAGTCGATGAACCATCTCCAATTTGTCCAACCGACGAAACGTTATCTAAATCATTTGGCCCCCAACAGCTGAGAGCTCCGTCTGCTATACGAATGCCGCAGCCACCACGCCCAAGCGACATCGAACCGAAATTGCGCTCGACCGGTAGCGCATCCCAGGCTCGTCGACCTTCGATACCGGTTCCAAGATGAGCGTTTTGGGCATTGCCCCAGCAGTAGGCACGTCCCAAGGCGATCGCACACATGGATGTTCCGTTGCCGGCAAGGGTGCTGACAGGACTCGGAAGCAGAGTCGTAACAGGCGTGAACGAACCGCCGCCTCCGCCGCCAGTGCCGAGCAATCCATAATATCCATAACCCCAACATCTTGCATCTCCGCTGGCGGCGTCGATGCCGCAGGTGGTGCCGCTGCTAAGGCTGAGCGAACTAAAAGTAGATCCACTTTGCGCTGGAATTGGAACACTCGAGCCCGACGACGATCCGTTACCGAGTTTTCCGCTGGCACCTTCGCCCCAGCAAAACGCTTCACCTAAGGAGTTCAGCGCACACGAATATTTCTGGCCCGCATAGATCCGCTGAATTCCAGTCAGCGTTAAAACAGGTGTCGGAGTGAGGGCGTTGTTTGGTGTTCCGTCGCCAATTTGGCCGGCGTCGTTTCGCCCCCAGCAGTCGACTTCTCCGGAAGCACGAACTGCGCAACCGTGATCCCATCCCATCGCGAGATCGACGTAGAGTGTACCGGCACCGATCACCGTCGGAGTTGTTTGGAAGCCGGTTGTCTGGTTATTGCCGACTTGGCCGTATTCCTGGGCCCCCCAGCATTTCAGATCGCCGGAGGTGGTGATCCCGCACGTCGTGGACATGTAGGTCGCGATTTTGGAATAGGTCGTTCCACCGTCAATCACGGTTGGAGAATAGCGGGCCGTCGTCGTGTTGTCGCCTAGCTGGCCGGCCGAGTTTTCGCCCCAGCAAGTGACGTCACCAGTTGTGCGAATACCACAAGCGTAGGAATTCCCGACTGCGACTTCGAGATAGGAAAATCCCGCGTCGATTTGAATGGGAAGAGATTGATTCGAGACGCCGGCTCCGTCGCCAACCTGACCGTTGCTGTCGGATCCCCAGCAGTAGAGCTTGCCTGCGGCGTTGATGCCGCAGCCGGACCTTATGCCGATGGCAATTCTCGTTAAGCCATAGAAGGGCGAGCTTGAGCTTTCGATCCACATCTGGTGGGTGCCGACGGCGCCGACACGAATCGCACCGTTGGAGGCACCAGTCAGAGAAACCGAGAGTCGTTTTTCTTCCAAAGAGATCGAACTGCCGATGACCGAGACAGGAATTTGCATCGTGGAAGTCAGCGTCGGAAGCGCCATTGACCCTAGCCCATTGAGAAAGCCGGTGTAATGGTTGCCCGAAATGGCCGAGCCTTGGACCTCGAAAAACAACGTTTCGGGATTCGTCAATGGTGGCGAGATCGAGACGTCAAGGTAGCGAAGTCCAACCGAGTCCGCGGCTGTCGAAATGCGCTGGTTGAAAGACAAGAGCACAGGGCCTCGGGTGAAATCTTCGACGGTCGGTGATGCCACAGACTGCTCGTTTCCAGCAGCGTCGATGCCGAGAACACAAATCGCATGAGTCTGCGGAGTCACCGTGGATTGGTTGATCGGCGTCGCTATCGGAAACGGTCCATTGTAGCCGGTGGCATTGTAGCAGTCGCCAGCTGTTGAGCTGTTTTTCCACCGGTAGTTGGCAACGTCGACTCCACCAATGGAAGTCACGTAGCTCGGCATCATGTGAATGGCGCTGGTTGGACTGAGGATCTGCGCCACAGGAGGAACGGTGTCTTTGGTGATGGCACTACTGGACGAGTTGGTGTTGCCGGCGTTATCTACGGCCTGCGCCATCAAAGTTAGCGGTCCGTCGAGGATCGGAACCAAATTAAGCACCATGCTGAAGGCACCAGCTAGACAGGTTGTCGAGCTGTAGAAGCTTCCTGCGACAAAAATATCTACGGGCGATCCTGAATCCGAGCATGTTCCGGCGAGGCTAAAGGCACTTTCGTTGCTGGCGTTCATAAAGCTGCCCGGCGCAGGCGTGACAATGGCAACCGTCGGTACCACCGTGTCTTTCACGACTGCGCGGTTGGCGGTCTGCGAGTTGCCGGCAACATCCGCTAGGACAGCACTCATCGAAAGAATTCCGTCGGCAAGTGACGAAATATCCAGGCCCGCGATGTTAAATAAGCCGCTGGCACAAGTGGCGGTGGCATTGACGCTGCCAACGGAGATCACGACCGTTCGACCTTCTTCCGAACAGCTTCCGGAAACTGGGTAAGCCGCTGCCGAAAAGAGATTCGCTGCCGGCAGAGTGTCGATCGAAACGGTGGGGAGTGTTTGGTCGAGAATAATAGCCGAAGAAAGACAGCTGGAGACCGCACCTGTGGAATCACGAAAGCGTGCGTACACCTGTTTCACCCCGTCGCCCGCGCTGACCGAAAATCCGGACTTCGTGGGTGAGTAGGGCTCCCATGTGCCGCCGGTGCGGCACGTGGAATCCGAGGTGTAGTAGGCCTGGTTGGCGACAAACGGTAATGAAGGCGTGAGGTTCACCGTCGTCAGGCGCGTGTGTGTGGCGCCTGCGTTGATTTGAAAAGCACCACCAACCAACGGTGGCGGTTCGGTCCATTCGCAGTTTTCATAGGCGAGTCCGTTTGTGTAGCTTGCCACGATCTCGACGTTGTTAGAGCCCGAGACGATGTCCGCCGTCGCGGAACCGATAAGGAGCGGCCCACTGAGTGCGGACTTTGTTAAAAGTGATCCGGCGTCGGTCAGCAGACATTCGCTTGTTGAGTCAGCTGAAAATGCAAACAGATGAAATTTGCGTGCGCTTCCTGGCGCCATGTTGATTTCAATTTGTGAACCTGCGGCGGCGAGCCCCGCAAATTGGTGCACGTAGATCGTGTCGGTGCCAGTCGATCTTGTGCAGGTTTTGGGTTCGCTTCCGATGGCGCCCGAAAGCCCCGAGCCGCGTTCGGAAGCAGGGACTTCCACCACCACGGCAAAACACGAAGTTTCAGCAAGCGAAGTCGGACGAGAGAGCCCCCACGAGAGCTCACTCATGGCCTCGAGTTTTCGAATTTTGTCGAAGTGGCTGCGCTTGGAGGCCGCGTCTTGGGACGCTTGGAGATTGGATTTCGGAAGCTGCACGACAACTTGCGATCCGAGCTCATTCTTTTTCGTACAACCTGCGAGAGCAGTTAATGAAAACACAAATACAGTCAGAGCGGCTTTTCGACAAAACCAATGGAAATTCGGCAAAATCGATTTCGAATCGACGGCTGCTTGCATGACGTTTAATCGGTTTAAGAGGCAATCTCGTTGAGTCCGATATCAAAATGAAACGGCCGACCCTTACGAAGGTCGGCCGGTTTGTTGAACTTCAACAAAGTGAGTCTGTAAATGACTCATTTTGAGGAGCAAGCTTAGTCAAAGATATCACTTGCATAAGATATCATTCGCATTCTTGGGGCTCGACACCCTTTAGCGCGTCGATCGTGAGTACTGGTCGGTTTGTGGGCCGAGGCTTGGGTCAGTCGGTGGAACCACCTTCGGAAATCCTTTAGGGAAGAAGGTGGGGTCGTTGCCAATCAGACTGTCTGTCCACCATTGACCTTTTTGTGCGACAAAAACTTGAGAAACACCGATGTCAGACACGGCCGCGATACTGTGGCTCCACGAACTGGGGCCGGTGCCGTTGTATCCTGGGCGAAGCAGCGAACCGGTGCCCACGTTCACAGTGTGACCGATGATTTGTGTGGTGTGCGAGTGACCAAACGCCGACTTGTCGGTTGCTCGGCGCATCGTCAAAAGCGAGTTACGTGCACCGTTGGCGCCTTGATGGCCGTGCTGTCCAAGCTGCACACCGGCGACAGTCCAAGAACCGTTGGTCACGAAGTTCACGCGTTTCGGATACTCAAGACCAGATCGGTTCAAGGCCACCTCAAACGGCGACTCGCCCCGGACAACGGCCGCCGCGAGTTCCAGACCAAGTGCGCGATTGTGTGTTTCGCGCATGAAGGCTCCCTCTGAAATCCAGCGATTCAGCCAGAGATCGTGGTTCGAAAGGATGACGCGAATCTCGAGCTTCGGGTTGAGGTGAAGCAGAGAATTGATGAACGTCGAAACGTCGCGCAATTCCCGCGCGAGATCCATCTGTCCGGTCGGATACTTAACGGCCGCGTCCACCACGTTTTTTGATTCGTGATGGCTGATTGAATGACCATTAAAAACGTCATGCAGCACGATGTAGTCGGGCTTTAACGTTTTCACCGCGTCGGCGATACTCTCTAGGAAGCGTGGATCTGTCATGCCGACATGAATGTCGGGAAGCACCAAGGCCTCGATTTTAGCGGTCTTCGAACCATGAGGCGTGTACAGCGTGGCTTTGTCGACCATGCCTTTGCCGTCGACGTAGTGAATGTGACGGAAATGGTAGATCCCTGTTGGCGAAGCACCGGGAATCGCGCTGGCGCTGTTGCCCCTGCTTTTTTCGACAAGCAAAACGGCCATGTTGTGACGATCCGATGCGAGCGCGTCGGTGCGACCTTGAATCGGAAGACGTGTATTGTAGATCGGCTCGGTGATCGCACCGGTCGTCATGACAAAGTGAGGAAACGCATCGTTTTCGATAGTCGGAACGGTTTTCAAACGAACTTGCGGCGCCGCCACGATCACCGATTGTCCGCGAGGACCGTATTGGTCGAGGCCGGCGTCGGGGTTCAACATTTTTGGCATGATCTTGATGTTATCAAGACGCAAGAATGGATTCAGCACCGTCGTGTTCACCAAGATATGAATGTCTGGATCGTTTAATAGTTTTGGATCAAGCCCTGTCGTTTGCATAAAGGCGGGCATGACCACGATCTTCGCGTTCTTCTTTTTGGCGAGGACTTTTAAAGAGGCCAACATGTGTTCGCTGACCGGCGTGTAAGGAACGGCCGTCGTGACCAGCAGAGTTTGCGCCTCGCGAACGATTTGTTCGGTTCGGGCCATCGCCGCCGCATCCAAGAATCGCGTGTCCACCACGCGGTCAAACAGGCGCGGATTTTTCTGCGTCGCTTGGTCGCGGACCACGAGAAGATCCTGAAACAGACGGCCGTCTCCTAAGAGGGCCGCCAGTTCAACTTCCTTAATTCCCAGCGCCTCGGCCAGTTCCTTGTTGTCTGGAATACGCTGGTAGGTGCGCACGATCTTCATGTAGGCCGCAACGACTTTACCACGCGCTGTCTGGGCCGCTTGTGGTTCGCGAAGCACGATCTCTTCGACGGTGATCGGGCGGACCGCCGTCGTTTCGCCTTGCAAGATCATCTGCAATTGTTGAGCGGTGCCTTCTTCCGGCAGGCGAAGATTGGCCGCGAAGTACTTCGCAGCGTCTTTGCGGATTTTGTCCAAAGCCTTTTGTTCGCGCGCGGAGAGCACGTTTTGGACACGCACGAACTGCTCGTCACAGGTTTGAGACGCCGCCAGGCTTGGCGCAAACAAAAGCGACAGCGACAGAGAAAGCGGCAGTGCGAGCGCCAATGTGTTCTTCTGTCTCATGGGCGACCTCCGGTGCTAAGACCTGTAGGCGCAAACGAAGCATCGCAGCGGCCTAACAAAACCAAAGACGAACGAACCGCAAGCGGTCCCTCGCCCTGAATCTTGTTCTTTGATTGATCGTTGGTATAAAAGCTCTCGGGGTTTGCGTCTGGGGTGAAGTGATAAATGAGTGCAGGTTTGATACTGCCCTCTGGACGCAACTTCGCAAACTCCGGTCGAATGCTGGCGCGAATCTCCGATCGCAGGCCGGCGTTGCCGATGAGAAACTCGACCGGGTAGCGACCAGAATTCGCAAGCGAAGTCAGGCGATTGGTGATGCGCTCGAGGTTTCGTTGTTCGTCGTCGGCGATCACCATCATGTGATTTTCGCCCTTCGGAAGGTCCACGCGCGCAAGCTCGGCCGCCTGCTCTGCAAGAAAGTTCGCTTTGCGTTCGGGCATGTCTCCTGGGAGTCCCAGACGATCGAATTCGTGGCGGCTGAGGTTGATCACGCGTCCCGGAGCATGTTGGATGTGCCCACGTTGGATCATGTATTCGAAGAGCTGCTTCCACTCGGATTCCGAATGGCCGCGCGCCGTGATGATCGTCAAACGCTCGGCCGTTTCTTTTGTCCGCGTCCAGGAAACGAGCACGTGCCAGAAGCGACCTTTGAATTCGCCATTGGGACTTTTAGCTTCGGCTTTTTTGAAGTCCTCTAAGAGGAAGTTGCGGCCTGGTTCGCGGGACTCACGGAAGTATTTAAAAGTTTCGGGGAAACGAGGGAAGTAAAGGCCAGGCTGAATGACGCGTCCGTCTTCTAGGGTGACGTGGCGGTTGATGGCGCCGGGTTGGCCGTGGCCTTTGCCGAGATACTGTTCGATCTTATGATAGTCCTGCTGAGTGACTTCGATCGATTCTGCGCCAGGTGTGACGCCGGCAAGCAGGTGAATGCCGGCCTCTTGCACGCGAAACAAAACATGAGTTGTTGAATGAGTTCCACCTTGGCTCTGTCGATTCTCAACGATTGTGCCGTCGTAATCGAGATAGGCCAGTCTGATCTGCGCCTCGGCTTTCAGACCGAAGGTCAAAACCAGAGTCAGCGCGAGCAAGGACTGCGCGAGCATTGGCAGCGCCAATCGCGGCGCACGAATCGAATTCAAAGAAGGGCACTTCGCATCGGTCAAGATCCACTCCCTCTCGGCCAGCGTCGTTCGTCTAAAAGCTACGGGGGCCTTGAAAGCAGAACTGGGGCCGAACGGCGGACGTTTAAATCCAATCTGGCACCACCTGAGATGTAAATTGGTGTGGGTCAGGACATTTTGTACAACCGGGCGGACGATTTATCGGCGGGGCGGGAACAGGCTAATGCGGACCTGGTCGGTGTAACTAAACGGCACGCCATCGAGTTCAAGCGAGCGTGTGGGGCGGGGGAAACTTCGATCACCGTCGGTGAGTTCCCAAAGCGGACGATCGCTTGCCAGGCCGGATTTGGCATCGCGAGCCCAGTCGAGATCATAAACCGAAGACTGTTTGGAGGCCCCTTCGACGACAACACCGCCGCTTTCCAGGAGATGTGAGATCAGTGACTGCCGGTTGGGGGAATCCGGATAGCGAGTCACGCGCAGAACACTGTGCGAGCCCTTTACCAAGATCGCAGTTGGTTGAAGTTCAGAAAGAGTTTTTTGCCACCACGGGTAGCGAGTTGGCTCTTTGCTGGATATTTCTTTGCTGATCTCGATAGGGAGATCGGCAATTTGTCCGGCCCAATAGTGAACCGTCTTTTCTAGGTGATTGCGGCCGTCGACGAATCTCAGCTCCAGCGAGACAGCACCCTCTGAGTCGAGCAGAAAGTCGATGCGTTTGAGTTTGGAGGAGGGACTGACGGCAAAGATCGAGGCGACGATATTGCGAAAGACATCGGTTCCTGTTTCGCGCCAGTAGACCCATTCCTTGTTGCGGTCTCCGCCGAGGAGCTCCAGTTTTGTGTGGACCAGCTTAGGAAGGTCTCTGGCATCGACGACCGAATTTCGGTCGATGAGAATGTAGGTGTTGGCGTTAGGGAACAGAACCATCGGCGCGATGAGGTCATATCCTGAGAGCGGGTAAACGACCGTGCTGGTGAGCTTCGGACTGGCCCGCAGCGAGCGAACAGCTTCGGCCACCTTGGTGAGGCTCTGAAGGTACTGATACTGCGTTTGGACATGGTAGGGGCGAATCAGACCCACCCGCATGCGATAGGTTTCGACGACCTCGGTCGCAGGAATCGTGACAAATTGAGCCTCACAGCGAGCGACGGAAATACGCAAGCCAGGTGCCGCACTTGCGCTTGGTCCAAGGCCGATCACAAACGCAAAAGCGAATAAAAGGGCTCTTGGTTTCAATGGACCTGTTATGGCCATGTGCTGATGGCGTGGTTATGGATTATTGGCGGACTTGTGGCGCTCACCTTCGGCGCGGACGATTTGATCAAAGGGGCTTCGATCATTGCCGCCCGATTTGGAGTTCCCGCCATTGTCATTGGGTTGACGATCGTGGCATTTGGAACCAGTGCGCCGGAGATGGCGGTCAGTGTGAATGGCGCGTTTCAGGGGCAGGCCGATATCGCCATTGGAAACGTCTTGGGTTCGAACATCTTCAATATTCTTTTTATCTTGGGCCTCTCGGCTCTGATCTCGCCGCTCTTGGTCCACAAACAGGTGATTCGAGTGGAACTTCCAATCATGATCGCCGCTGCGGTCTTCACCTATTTCTTTGTGATCGATGGCAAGCTCGACCGGTTCGAAGGCCTAGCGGCGTTTGGACTTTTGGTCGTCTACATTCTTTTTCAGCTACGTAATTCTGTCGAGCAGAGCAGAAGTCGTTCGGCGGAAGATATTGAAGCCGAGCAGGCGTTAAAAGAGAGCGTCAAAGGGTCGCGAGTTTGGCAAGACTGGCTGCGGATTGCAGTTGGCCTGGGCCTATTGGTTTTTGGTGCGGACAAGTTTGTCGAAGGGGCCGTTGAAATTGCGCGAGGTTTTGGTGTTTCGGAGCTGGTGATCGGACTCACGATTGTCGCTGCTGGAACGTCGCTTCCCGAAGTCGCGACGAGTGTCATCGCGGCCATCAAGAAACAAACGGACATCGCGGTTGGAAACGTGATCGGCTCGAATATTTTTAATAGCCTCGGTGTACTGGGATTGGCGGGAGCTGTGTCTCCTAAGTCAGTAGAGGTATCGGCTCAGGCCGTGAATTTTGATTTTCCAATTTCGATTGCGGCGTCGCTGCTCTGTTTTCCTTTGTTTCTTCGTGGCTTTCGAATTGGAAGAACCGAGGGTGTCGGTTTTTTTGCGTTCTATGTCGGCTATGTCGCCTTCTTGGTGATGGACCAAATGGGCGAAGGCCCGCTGGCTGGCCAGCAGGCGCTGATCGTTCAAATGGCATTCCCCATCGTGGCCATGCTTTTTATGGTCTATGCCACTCGGGAGCTGATAAAACAGATTCACCACGGCTAGTGTGGCGGTTCTAAAATTAGCGGGTCGTGCGATCGGTCTTCTTGCCAGATCGCTTGGGCCATGACGTCGAGAAATCTGCCAGATCGCGTCCAAATCGCGAACAGGACTCGACCTGAGCATTGAACTCAGACTGGCTGATCGGGGCGCGCGACCCGATTTTTTCGACGGTTTCTTTCGGTTTGGATTTTGCCAGCTTCAGTCGTTCGGGGTCTTTGTTGGTGTGTTTGGCAGAGTCGATTTCAGCTAGTAGGGTTTTTATTTCGGGAATTTTCCGGCAGTACTGTGGGTCGACATAAGAATAGTTCGAGTTACTGGCACCGCCGTCTACCTTGAATGATGCTTCTCGAATGATGCGTTTGATTTTGCAGTCGTGCCTGAGTTCATTGGTAAAGGCGATGTCGCCTTGTTTGAGATGGAAGGCGACCATTCGACCCTCTTTGTAAAGAGCCTCGAGACGGGCGCCATTGGTTTCAAAGACGACAGCCTAATCGTATCCGCCAATTTTCTCTGCCAAAATCCGCTTGCCATCGTCCATACGAAATCGGCTTTTGATGCTGTCTAATTGGTCAAGAATTTGATTGTCGCGCTCTATTGTCGCCGCAAAATAGTCTTCTCCTACGGAGCCTGACGATTTGATGGGAGGAAGCTTGGACAGTTGTAGTTTGTAGGTCTCCCATTCGTTTTCGTGAACAACCTTGGAACCCTTGGGCTTTGAGAAGCTGCCTCCGCCAAGCTTTTGAAGTTCGCGCGAAATGAGATCCTCACATCCGTGGCCACCAGTTGGTCCGTAGACATCCTGGAAAGTCACACTTTCGGCGGCGTGTGATGGGAGGTGCGGCGACTGAACCAACAGTATTACAGAAAAAGGCAACGAAAGTACGGCGAGAGCGCGAAGCATAGCGAAACTCCCTTTATGAAACTTTTTTGGGAAACTGTGTGCTCCCACGACCAGTTTAACACTAGGCATGAGATGAGCCACTCGGCCCTCGAGGGGGCCTAGACGGAGGGCGCGGTTTTGTGCGAGCGATTCTGGTGCGCGGTTTTGGCGAGCCGCTCTAGTTGCTTGGATAATCGATGTAACCTTGAGGACCTGGCGTATAGAAGGTTGTTTGATCCGGCTCGACCAGCGCTCGACCTTCTCGGACTTTCTGAACCAAGTTGGGGTTACTGATGTAGTGATGGCCAAATGCAACTGCGTCCACTTTGTTCTCGGCAATGGCGCTTGCGGCCTCGGCCGGTGTGTAGCCCATATTGCCGAGAAGGACGTTTTTAAACTCTTGGCGTGCAGCTTCGGTCACTGGACCTTTTTGTAATCCATAGAAGTCTGATCGCATGATGTGAAGGTACGCGAGATTGAACGAATTCAGTTCTCGTGCAAGGAATCTCGTCAGTCCTACCGGGTCGGAGTCGCGCATGCTGTTGTAGCTATTCAGCGGCGAGAGCCGCAGGCCGACGCGGTCGGAGCCCCAGACTGACGTCACTTCAGAAAGGACGTCGAACAAGAAACGAGCGCGGTTCTTAAGCTCACCACCATATGCGCCTGTGCGCTTGTTGGAGCCATCTCGCAAGAACTGGTCGATCAGGTAGCCGTTGGCACCATGGACCTCGACGCCATCAAACCCAGCTTCGCGTGCGTAAACGGCTGCTCGCTTGAAATAACCAACATACGTTGGGATCTCCGCATCGGAAAGTGCGCGTGGGGCCACATGACGGCGCATCCCTTTAAGCGTGTACACCTCTGAGTCGATGGCGATTGCGGAGGGGGCGACGGTTTCAAAACCGTTATTCATTTCTGGGTGACAAGCGCGACCGCCGTGCCAGATCTGCAAAAAGATTCTCCCGCCTTCTTTGTGAACGGCGCTCGTGACTTTTCTCCATCCGGCTATTTGATCGTGATTATAAATACCTGGCTCGGCGATAAAGGCCGAGTTGTTTTCTTGAATCATCGTTGCTTCGGCGATCAGAAGACCAGCAGTGGCTCTTTGCGCATAGTAAGTTGCCATCATCTCATTTGGAATGTGATTAAGCCCTGCGCGACTGCGTGTGAGCGGAGCCATCACGATTCGATTGGGTAGAACGAGTGAGCCAACTTTTAACGGGTGAAACAGGTGGGGAAATTTCATATCCAGGAGAATCCTGCGATTAACTCTGGGTTTCAAGGATTTTGCATCTCGCGCGGCGCGCTGAAACGGCACAATGAAACTGGCGCGCCCGAGTGGATTCGAACCACTGACCTTTGCCTTCGGAGGGCAACACTCTATCCAGCTGAGCTACGGGCGCTCGCAAACAAACGCGAGGCCCTAGGAATTAGCGGACTTTTTTACTTCACGTCAACCAAAGTGACCTTGAGAACGGGCTTCTTGGGGTCCGTTCCAAACTGCGGCTCGACTTTGACGGTCGAATACACCCTTTGAATGCACCCAGCCGGGCAGTCGCCCGATCCTTGGTAATAAACGAGAGTCAGAGCGTCATTGAACGACCCCTGGCCCGAGCTGCCGACGAGCCGGATGTCCGAAGAGACGCCGATCATGCGAGGCGCTTCTGGCGGATTCAGTTTTGTGAGGAGCTCG
>CAKQVW010000033.1 GCA_934277865.1 uncultured Pseudobdellovibrionaceae bacterium
GGTGGAGGCCGATGACGGAGCAAGGGCGCACGATCTGCTTCGCCGTAAACTCGACGTCGAACAATTAGACCCGCGAATCGTATATGGATTTGCCAAGTCGACACGCACAGCCCTGGCGGATATTTCGGCTGCATTTTTTGGGTATCCTTCGCGCGAACTGTTCACCGTGGCCGTGACCGGCACCAATGGGAAAACGACGTCGACTCACATGATCGAACACGTTCTCAAGAGCCTTGGTCGCCCGACCGGAGTCGTTGGAACCATTGATCATCATCTTGGAGAAAAAATCTGGCCGACTTCGATGACCACACCCGATCCGGTGGAGTTTCAGGGAAGGCTTCGCGAGTTTGTGTCGTTAGGCGCAAAGGCCGTGGCGCTTGAAGCCTCGAGTCACGCGTTGGATCAGTGTCGGCTAGATGCCGTGGATTTTGATTTTGCAGCATTCACGAATCTCACGCGCGATCACCTCGATTACCATCAGGCGATGGATGCCTACTTTCATGCGAAATATCGCCTTTTTGGGAACCTGCTTTTGCACTCGTCAAAAGCCAAACGGACCGCGCTCTTTCACGTCGACGACTCGTGGTGTTTGAAGGCCTACGACGCGCTAAAAGACGACTTGAAGTCCAAGTCAGCATCTCTCGAGGTTTTGGGTTTTGGAAAGTCGGCCGCAAGTGATCTTCGCTATGAGGTTTTGGATCAGGGTTTTTGGGGTGTTTGTTTTAAGCTGACGGACTCGAGCGGCTCGCGTGAGGTTCGGATCCAAATGCCTGGAATTCACAATGTCCAAAACGCGATCGTTGCCTACGCGGCCGGAGTTGCGGCTGGCTGTCAACCGGACGACGTGATCCGCGTGCTCGCTGAACTGAAAGGGGTAGCGGGACGTCTGGAGCGTGTTGCGAACACACGGCAGTTAAACGTCTTTGTCGACTACGCCCACACCGACGATGCGCTTCGCTCGATTTTGGGGATGTTGGATGGAATCCGACGCGAGATGCGCACACACGCTGGGACGGTGGACACACATGCGAAAATCATCACGGTTTTTGGTTGTGGTGGGGATCGTGACCGCGGCAAGCGGCCGCTCATGATGCGGGCTGCTTTGGACGGATCGGACGAGGTCATTTTAACGTCTGACAATCCTCGCACAGAAGATCCGGAAAGAATTTTGGACGACGCGATGGCAGCCGTTTCAACGGCGGAGCATGTGAAAGTGCGTCGCTATGTCGATCGGCGTACGGCGATTGGAAAAGCAATCGAACTCGCGCGGCCAGGCGATGTGGTGTTGATCGCAGGCAAGGGGCATGAAACCACGCAAACGATTGGAACCGTGAAACACCCGTTTTCGGATGCCAACGTGGCCAGAGAAATTATGGAAGGCAAGGTTTGATGGCAAATTGGTCTCTCTCGGTGCAGGAAGCGGCCGCAGCGATGGAAGGCAAGCTGGAGTTTGTCGGCTCGGGCGGTCTTCAGGATCTGGTTTTTGTAGGAGTTGGTACCGATTCACGAGTGGACCTGACGGGGCAGTTGTTTTTTGCGCTCGTTGGCGACGTGCACGATGCGCACACGCATCTCGTGCAGGCGGTGGAGAAGGGGGCAACAGGCCTCGTTGTTCATCGCGATCTTTCGGAAGAGGAACGTGCAAAGGTCGAGGCTTTGGTGAAGGCCAAAGGTTTTCCGGTCGCCATCGTCCATGTCTCCGATACTTTAAAAGGCCTGCAGGAGCTTGCGCGGCACTGGCGACGCAAGTCGTCCGCAATGATCCTTGGTATCACCGGGACAAACGGAAAAACCACCACCAAAGAGTTCGCAGCGGCGATCATCGGCTCCCGCCTGCGAGTTCAGTACTCAAAGGGAAGCTTCAACAATCACTGGGGAGTTCCAATCTCTCTGCTTTCCATCGCGCCGGAACATGAAGTCGCCATCATCGAAATGGGAATGAATCACCTTGGAGAACTGAAGTCTCTGTCTCGTCTCGTCGAGGCCGATGCTGTTGTTTGCACCATGGTGGGCCGTGGACATTTGGAGGGCGTCGGCTCGGTCGAAGGTGTTGCCGAAGCCAAGGCTGAGATCTACGAATTTGCTCCGCCTCGCGCGACGTTTGTTTTCAACCTCGACAATGAGCACACAAAAAAGATGCGAGAAAAATACGCCGTCGAAGGTCGACGTCGCCTCGGGTTTTCGACGGACCTCGATGCGGGTGCGGACGTGGCAATGAAAGTCGTCGCGATGACGCCAGACTCGATTGAAGTAGAAGGTGTGATCAAGGGCATCGCCGGCCGAGTGGTGGTGCCGGTGTTTGGTGCTCAGAATGTGACGAACTTGATGGCGGCTTCGTGTTTGGCACTGGCGGCTGGCCTTTCACCGCAAGACATCTGGGCGGCGCTTCCACTGTGTCGATCGGCTTGGGGGCGCAACCAATGGGTTCAACTGAAGTCAGGTGCACGGGTGTTATTTGATGGTTACAACGCCAATCCCGAAAGCATGGCTGCAGCTTTGGAAAATGCTCGCCTTTTGAAAGAGTCGTTTCAAGGACGCAAGATCGCCGTGCTTGGCGAGATGCGCGAGCTTGGTGAACACGCGGCCGCGCTTCATGAAGAAGTTGGTGTGCTCACGGCGCAGGCGGGTTTTGACGAAGCGATTTTTATTGGTCCTTCGCACGAGTTTTTCACCCGAGGTTTGCGAGTCGATGCGGAAGCCGCTGGCGGAATGCGAGACGGTTTGTTGCGAGCGCTGAAGGCCTCGCCGAGCTTTGATGAGTCGATTGCCAAAGAGCTTTCGTCACGCTTGAAGACCGGTGACTTTGTGTTGATCAAAGGTTCGCGTGGGATGAGCTTGGAAAACTTCCTCAAGGCTCTGGAGCCGCTGGATTTTGCCGCCAAGAAGTGACTTGGCGGGGTGAATAGAAACATTAGTAATAACAGGCACTTATAAGTTTCTCCTTGTGCCCCCAGTTCAAAGCGTGATAGACCGATTGGCACATCGTTTCGTGCGGCTCGAGGGCTTCTCGCGAAGTGCTTCATAGGGGGCAAGTCAGACATCATGCTTTACCAATGGCTCCACTCGTTGGCGGATCAGTATTCTTTCCTCAACGTTTTTCGTTACATCACCTTTCGAACATTCATCGCCTTCTTCACCGGTTTTTTTCTCTGCCTCTGGATCGGTCCGCGTTTTATCCGCGGTCTTGTCGAGCGTCAGGTTGGACAAGCCATTCGTGATGACGGTCCGCAGACCCACAAAAAAAAGGCGGGCACGCCGACCATGGGTGGCGGATTGATATTGGTCGGACTTTTGGTTCCGGCTTTGCTTTGGGTGAATGTCTTGCACCCGCTGGTTTGGGCGACCTTGATCGTGACGCTGGGATTTGGCTACATCGGCTACGTCGACGACTCACTCAAAGTGAAAAAGAAAAACTCGGCAGGGCTTCCGGGCAAATTGCGTTTGGCGGCCGAGTTTGGAATCTCCGGCGCGGTGATCGCGGTTTTGATTTACTGGTTTGGCCTTTCGACAACAGTGACAGTCCCTTTCTTTAAAAATGTCGCGGTCGACATCGGATGGTTTTACGTCGTGTTTGGATCGCTTGTGGTCACCGGCTGCGCGAATGCGGTGAATCTCACGGATGGTCTTGACGGCCTGGCTATTGTTCCCGTCATTATTTCATCGGCGACACTCGGGGTTTTTGCCTACGTCGCCGGCCACTCGGCGATCGCTGCCTACTTGCAGATTCCTTTTGTCACGGGGGCAAGCGAGCTTGTGCCATTGGCGGGAGCGATGGTGGCGGCCGGACTTGGGTTCCTGTGGTTCAACACCTACCCAGCACAAGTATTTATGGGAGACATCGGCTCGCTTTCTATTGGTGGATTCTTGGGAATTCTCGCGGTGCTGACCAAGAACGAAATCGTCCTTGTGTTATTGGGTGGCGTTTTTGTTGTCGAGGCACTTTCTGTGATCACGCAGGTGCTGTCGTTTAAACTCACGGGCAAGCGTGTCTTCCGCATGGCGCCGATCCATCATCACTTCGAACTAAAGGGCCTGACCGAGACGAAGATCATCGTGCGCTTCTGGATCATTTCGATCCTGCTTGCGATCTTGAGTCTTGCGACTCTGAAACTGCGTTAATTGATTTGAGCTACTGACCTATCTTGAAGGAGAACGAATAGTCCATGGCACATCCCCCAATGCCTCCATCTTCCGGAACCCCACCACCTTTCAGTGATTTCAAAGATCTTGAAGGCAAACGCGTCCTTGTTGTCGGTCTCGCTCGTTGCGGTGTGAGTCTTGCTCACTTCCTGACCGAGTGCGGGGCTCACGTCACAATTTCGGACCACAAGTCGAAACCGGAGCTGGCGTCGGCGCTGGAACAGATCGAAGGCTTGAACATCCAGTTGGACCTTGGTGGCCACAGCCCGAAAGTCTTCTTGGCGCAAGACGTAATCATCTTGTCGCCTGGTGTACCGCCGAATCTTAAAATCTTCGAATACGCTCGTTCCAACGGTGTTGTGGTGACGGGTGAGTTCGAGTTTTCGACTTGGTTCATCAAACAACCTTTGGTTGGTGTGACAGGAACAAACGGAAAGTCGACGACGTGCAAACTCATCGAACTGTTTTTGAAAGAGTCGGGCGTTCGCGCGTGGCTTGGCGGAAACTTTGGTGAACCACTGGTGGAATTCCTGCGTGCGCTGAAGCGCGGTGAGCAGTTTGATTCGGTCGTGGCCGAAGTGTCGAGTTTCCAGCTTGAGCATTGCGATCGCTTCACGCCGCAAAACATCGTGTTCACGAACTTGGCGGAAAACCACCAAGATCGTTACAAGTCGATGGAAGAATACGTAAACGCAAAGCGCCGCATTTTCCAGAATGTGAATCAGGCGACGACGTCGATTCTAAACGCCGACGACAACGCGGTTGTCGAATTGGCGCGTGATCCGGCCGTTCAGCGTGGCCGCATCTTTTATTTCTCTCGCAAGCCAGCTCTTGAGCCGCAAATCATGTCCATCGGTGGAGCTGTGTGCATCAAGGACGAGATTCGTGTTCGCACAGGCCCAGATATCGAGACCTACACCGTTCGCAATATGAAAATGCGCGGCAAACACTCGATCGACAACATCATGGCGGCCATCTTGGCGGCCCGCGAGCACGGAGCGAAACACGACTCGATTCAGAAGGTCATCGACACTTATGGCGGCATGCCACATCGTCTTGAGTACGTTCGTCGCGTCGGTGGTGTTGAGTTCTTTAACGACTCGAAGGCGACCAACGTACACGCTGTGATGCGAGCTTTGGACGCATTCGATGAGAACGTGATTCTCATCATGGGCGGTAAAGACACGAACCTCTCGTACGAGCCTCTTCGTGAGATGGTGAAACGCAAAGTGAAAACATTGATCCTTGTCGGCGAAGCCAAAGAACGTATGAATCGCGATCTGGGTGACTGGTCGGAGACCTTCCTGATTGGAACCTTTGAAGAGGCGGTTTTGATCGCTTATCAGAAGTCCCGTATCAGCGACTCGGTTCTGCTTTCACCGGGCGCTTCGAGTTTCGACATGTTTGATAGCTACGAAGAGCGCGGAAACTACTTTAAAGAGATCGTCGGCAAGTTCCGCTAGAATCACTCCGTTAAATACGGCATCCTGCCTCACCCTAGCCGGTGGGGCTTTTTTTTGTCCCAGGGCACCGGTCTTTGAAACAGGCTGCCGGGTTCCTGGTATCGGCAATGCAATTCCATCCTCTGTAATCGGAAACGAACCCGTGAACTCGGATTTAGCGGCCTCCCGCTGACCTTGAATGCGGTGGATAGGACATTGAGTGACGCAATCGCATCAGTGGCAGAAAAAATTACCTGTTTCGACCGGTGGGAGTTCGGCTAAAAAGCGCCGGAGCCTTGGAAAAAACTTCCTGGCATCGCCATTGGCACTGCTCCCGGCCTGCCTTTTCATGGGGCTGATGGGGGGTACGTCGCCGTCGTCGGCGATGAGCTGCGATGAGGCGCTATTGGGCCGCGCTGCCAATATCCAGGCTAAAACGGTGCTTCGTCGGTACGAGGCCAGCGAGACGCTCTCGCAAAAGGTGCGCGACAATGCTCCGTTTTACTGGGCGGAAACGAGGTCTCGGCAGCCGATAAAATGGCAGCAAATGCCCGCGGTCTTAAAGTCCCAGGTGGTGGCGATTGGCGACCTCCATTCCGGAAACTTCTCTCCCGTTTTGGTTCCGGGGAAAGGCGTGTTGTACACGCTGTTTGACGTCAAGGACCTTGGTTATGCTCCGGCCCTTTATGACATCAATCGCTTGGTTCTAAATACGGTGGCGGTGGCCTCTCGTCGCAGACATTTGGATGCCAGCGAACGCGAAGCGATCGCACGCGAAATCTATGTGTCCTATCGTCAGGGACTGGCACGAGAGGACTTTGTGTTGACCGCTCAGCACCAAGTGGACCTGCCGACACCAGAAAAGCTGCAGCGAAAGCTTGTGAAAAAACAAAACGGCAAAACCGACGAGGACGGACTTTTGAGTGTCGACGGCGAGAGCACGCGGCCACTGTCCTATGCGGCCAAGGAACTGGGACTCACGGAAGCGGAGATCCGGCCGCGACTGGAGCGTGAGTTGCGAACACATCTCGGGTGGGGACATTTGCGCGACGCGATTGTCAGTGTCAAAGATCGCGGTGGATCTCGCGATCAAATGCGGATCATGGTGTTGTTTGAGACCCAAGACGGACGAGTCTTGATGAAAGAGCTTAAGCGTGTCGGCGAAAGCGCTGTTGCGACCTATCAAGACCAACCCAGTCTGCTTGAAGTTCAAGTCGCAGCCTCTCGGTTTTTGGATTACGACATAGCCGTTCTTTTTCCGCAGATCCAAATCGGCGGCAGCGGATTTGTGTTGAGAGACAAAAAAGTTGAGACAATCTCCGTGCCATACAAACAGAAAGAGCCCGGAGACTTTGAGCGTCTGATGGAACTGGCACGCAACCACGCGCAGTGGGTGGGCACGTTTCACGGTCGCCAGCTTTTTGCTCAGGAGGCGGGACGTAATTTTCGTTTTGCTGAAGCACTTCGAGATCATCAGGTTGAAATCATCCGTTCCTTGGATGGCTTTAATCGATCGCACATGAATCGCTTAACTGAGGAGGGACCATGATGAGGCAGCGTTCGAAACACGTGCGTCTTGGAGTCCATACCGCGTGTGTCGTGTCTCTTCTGTTGGGAATGACTCAGACCGGCCGTGCACAAGATTGCGACGCGCAGTTTGTGGACATGCGTCCGCACGAAGCCAGCGCCAGGCTTTCGGTGGAGACTTGGGAGGCACGATCATCGGAAGCCAAAGTGGCCTCAACCTTGGCGATGATCGGAGAAAGCGGCCTACCGAAGCTCAACGGTAAGGCGTGGAAAAAAGATGGTGAGCTGAAGCTGGGATTGAAAAATCAAGATGGTGGCACCTTGCTGGCGACCTATCGAATCGATGGTTCGGTGGATGGTGCGCTTCCAAGGCTGGTTGAGCTTGAGGTGCGTGGAAAGGGAACGGCCAATGTTTTGATTTCGGCCGAGCCTGTCGAAGCCACCACGGGACGGTTGCGTCCCGAAGTGGCTGTGCATCCGCTGGTGGCATCGGTTCGTAAAGAACTTCCGTTGGAACTGAGTTCCGAGCTGACGACGTTCTTGCGCGACCACATCGACATTCTCGACTACGCCGAGTCGAAGGACTTCCGTTCACTCGCACAGAGCAAAAATCCATCACTGGATCTCCGTAAGCTTCGCATGACGTTGAAAGGTCGATGGATCAAGGAAGTCATTTCCAAAGACTTGGTGAAGCAGATTTTCCGTGGCGTGCTGTTTGGCGGTGTGGTGTTTGGATCGTCCGTTTTGGCGGTGATGTTTACGGGCGAAGATCAAAAAACGCCAAAGACCGCACTTGATGCGATGGCGGCCTTGCTTTTAGTGGAAATTGCCAACATGGAAGCGGAAGCTGGAGTGCAAGTTCCGGACGGAGAAAAGCTGCGTTTGGTGGCCGAGGCCACCAAGCTTCCGCGCAAGTCGGCGGAGGGTGAGATTCTTCAGCTGCAGAACATCGAAGTCGCATCCACGCTGAATTCGCGTTTAGACCGAGGACCCGAGAAGTTCTGGGTCATGGATAAACAGTCGAAGCGAATTTTTGTAGGCCTTGCTGAAGTCGTGCACGACGTGAAAGTTCGTGGAGGAAAGTCTTCCGAGCCACGGGTTGAGTTGAATACCAGAGCCTTGGTGGAGATTCGTGCCAGCGATATGCCGACTACCTATCAGGTCGCGCTGAAGCGCTTCCAAATTGAACAAAACAAAACTGAAAAAATCGAAACTGAAAAGAAATGACCGGGAGAATGATGATGAAACTTCGTTTCAAGCAGAGAGCGATTTTGGCGGCGATCGCGGCACCCCTAGCATTTTCCGCAGCCCAGGCTTCGGCGACAAGTGGCGCTGAGATGCGATACATCCATCCAACTCCTCAAGGTGGTGTGGACGAAGTCTGTATCGTGCCGTCGTACTATGAGACCCAAGATCTGAAATATGTGGATCTCGATTCGGACCGCGAAGACGAAATGAAACTCTGCCGCCTGACCATGTACGAGGGCATGGCAAACAAAGTGAAAATCGAGCGTGTCGGCACGCTGAACCTCGATCCAGTGCCGGCCAAGGAGATCCTGGCGTGCCCGAAGTTCAATAGCACAAATCCGGGTACCAACTTCGTGGAGATTCCAAAAGGAATGTCATACACGGAGGCCAAGGCCGCATTCTGCGTACCTAAAGAAAAAGTCGATGGCGAATACAAAGAGGACTACGATCTCGATGCGAAGTTTAAGTCGACGATTTCGTGCTCATCGACGGCCTCGGCCTTGGGGTATTACCATCTGTCGCGTCTCTTGGGCGGAGCCGGTCGTGTGCCAGTTTCCGTGTTGCGAACAATGGCCCGTGAGTCACATCATCAGATCGCCAAAGACGCCACCGACTTTTTTGGTTCCAGCAAGGACTTGATCGCGACCAACTGGCGAAACTTTCTTGCGGCTTCGAACAATGCGGCGGCAGGTAAACCGAATGCGAAGCTCTATACCGATGGCGGTCGCGTGCTTTATGGCGGTCTTCAGAAAAATCTGAAGGGTGAAGACAAGTACACGGAAGTGAGCGGAGTTGGCCCTTACGATGGTCGCTATGCGCGGTTCATGCAGCAGCGACCATTTCAGCTGGTGGCGGATAGTCGTTCGGTCGAACAAATTGCGGGCCGAGAATTTTCGGAAGCCGCGCAAACGATTGTGCAAATGCAGGACGTGTCCGACATGGTGCTGATGGACACATTGATGGCGCAAGATGATCGAATCGGGAATATCCACGTGAAGCCATGGGTGCTTGAGAAAGGGACAACGAGCTTGCGCAAGCTGAAGAAGGCCGAAGAGACGGCATTGAAGGCGTATAAAAAGCAGCTCTTGGCTGAGCTCAAAAAGCGCAACCCACGACTGAAAGAAGTCCAGTTCACGCGCGAGGTGGCGCTGAAGGCGTCGGCCGTCGTGTTCCCACAAGGCGAGGCGACCTTGGTAGCGGCGATGCACATGAAAGACAACGACTGCGGAGCGGATGTCGATGTTCGCGGAAACCAGATGCGTCGTCACAACGCTCTTGAGGCGATTCGTCACATGAATCCGGAAACCTATAAGCGTTTCCTCAAGTTCGCAGTCGAAGTCGACAGTGGTCGCTTCAAGCCGTTTGCTCTTCAGAACCTCACGTATCGCGAGAAGGATTACGAAGGAACCCGCTATTCTTTGCGTGAAAATGTGCGCCATGCGGCTCAGGTTCTGATTAAGGCCTGTGAGAGCGGCGATCTGAAGCTGGATCTTGTGCTCAGCTTTGATGCAAACGGGACCTATCAGAAACCAGCTCCGGTAGCTTGCCGATAGTCCGGACCAATGGCGAGAAGGTAGACGAAGGCCGCCATGACCTTTACTCTGAAGGTCATGGAAAACCGCCGCGTCGTAACGGGTCTCTGGTTGGCAGCTTTCGCTCTCCTCGGACTCGGCATCGTTCAAGTTTATACTTCAAGTTACATCTTCGCGATTGAAGCCCGTGGTGACGGGCTTTTTTTCGTTCGGCGGCAGATTCTGTTTGCGGGAATCTCGTTTGCGCTGATGGGTTTTGTCGCGTTCACCCCCTTTCGCTGGATCGAGCGACTTGGATGGTGGCTTTGGCCGACGGCTGCAATCGGTGTCGCAATGACGTTGATACCGGGGCTTGGCGTTCGCGCTGGCGGAGCGGCTCGTTGGATCAACCTTCCTGGGTCGAACGTCTTCGAACCAGCCGAGCTGGTGAAAGTGGCGCTGCCGCTGTTTTTAGCGACCGTCATTGCGCGCACAAGTGCGTCCGTCGGTCGCGGTTTGGATGATCGGCCGCAATGGCTTCCAGGTCTTCCGCTGCTGTGGCGATTTTTGGTCACGATGTTTTTGATTGTCGCACCGATGTTGCTTTTGTTGCGTCAACCAGACTTCGGAACCTTTGCGATCGCCTCGGCAACAATCTTCGCGGTGCTTTTTGTTTTTGGTCTGCCATGGGGTTGGATCGCGGCCAGCGCGGCGGTTGCCGCCCCTGCGTTTTATATTCTCATCATGCAAGTACCCTATCGAAAAGCTCGTGTGCTGGCGTTTCTTGATCCTTGGTCGGTGTCCGATTCCAAGGGATTTCAGGTGATCCAGTCGATGCTCAGTCTTCGCTCTGGAGGACTAACTGGGGCGGGGTTGGGCGAAGGGCAGGGGAAACTCTTCTTCTTGCCAGAGGCACACACGGATTTCACGCTTGCCGTCCTAGGTGAGGAGATGGGTTTCCTTGGTGTTGCGACTTTGCTGGCGCTTTATGGCTTTTGTCTGCTGCGTGCGTTTCGGCTGGCGGCCCGTGCGGAAGAGGCGTTTGAGCGTGCCCTTGCCACAGGTCTTGCCACGGTCTTCGGTCTCTCGGTGTTTGTGAATGCCGGAGTTGCGATGGGTCTACTTCCAACGAAGGGACTGACACTTCCATTTATGTCGTATGGTGGAAGCTCGGCCGTCATGTCAGGCCTGCTGTTTGGATTGCTTTTGTCGCTTGAGCGGTTGGATCGGGGTCGAGCGTGAGCGCGGGCGAAAGGGGCGTCGCCGCCTCAGCCACTTCCAAGGGCTCTTCCAAGACCGTGGTGATCGCAGGCGGCGGCACGGGCGGACATATCTACCCAGGCCTTGCTGTGGCAAAGGACCTCGCCAGTCGAGGTTATGACGTGCATTGGGTGGGTGCCACTGGCGGTTTAGAAGAAAAGATCGTCACGCACGCAGGTCTGCCGCTGCATCTGATTCGAATCGGAAAACTTCATAGCAGTGTCGGCCTTGTTGATCAGATCAAAACGGTTCTTGGCTTACCGCTGGCGTTTCTGCAGGCGCTGGGTTTGGCACTGCGGCTGAAGCCACACGCCGTGCTTGGAGTTGGTGGGTTTGCGTCTGGACCATTTCTCTTTGTTTCCGCACTGTTGCGATATCGCACTGTCATTTGGGAGCCCAATGCGCATGCCGGGCTTGCTAACCGCTGGCTTTCCAAGATTGTCGACGAGTGCCTTTTGGTTTTTGAAGCAGCCTCGCGCGATCTAAAAGGCAAGCGTGTGCACCGTGTTGGTCTTCCTGTGCGAGACTCGATTCATCCACGATCGCGCGAGGAGCTTACCGATCGTAAGTTTCGTGTTCTGGTGTTCGGCGGAAGCCAAGGTGCACGTGCGATCAATCGTGTGGTGGCCGACTGGGTAGAAAAAACGGGTCTCGCCGACGGCACTGTTCATCTCGTCCACCAAACCGGCAAATATGACTACCAAGAAATCTCGGCGCGCTACGAGGCGTGGAAAGCTGCGCGGCGAGCCGAAGGTCTCACCGAGGCGCAGTTGCCTCTCGAGTGTCAGGAATATATTCATGACATGGATCAAAGATATGCTTGGGCCGACTTGCTTGTTTGTCGAGCAGGCGCGAGCACCGTTGCCGAAGTCGCGGCTAGCGGCAAGGCGGCGCTGTTTGTTCCGCTTCCTACGGCGGCTGACAATCACCAGCTAAAAAACGCCGAGGTGCTGGCCAAGGCACATGCCGCTATTTTGATTGAGCAGAAAGACTTTGATGTGGCGACACTTGATCAAACGATTCGACGCTTGAGGCAGAATCTGGCAGAACTTGGCGAGCTCGAGAAAAACGTACTAAAATTCTCGGCGCCGGGTGCGGCAAGCGCCATCGCGTCGTACGTTTTGGGGCTCCCTCGTTCAGCGAAAGGAAACTCTTAAGTGAATCCAACTGCCTCTCGAAGTCTCATGGCCGCACGTGTCCACTTCATCGGGATTGGCGGAATTGGAATGTGCGGACTCGCCGAGCTGCTGCACAACATGGGCTCGACGGTTTCCGGTTCGGATCTCGCGGACAACGCTCAGATCGCAAGACTTCGTGAACTCGGAATTCAGGTCACGATTGGCCAGCGTGCGGAAAATGTTCGCGGTGCCGAGGTTGTGGTGTACTCAAGCGCCGTGCGCCCGACGAACCCGGAGTACGAAGAGGCGCGGCGACTGAAGATTCCCTTGATTCCGCGCGCAGAAAGCCTGGCTGAGATCATGCGACTTAAGCGTGGGGTGGCGGTCGGTGGCTCGCATGGAAAAACCACGACGACATCGATGACCGCGGCGATCTTTCTTGAGGCCCAAGCGAATCCGACGATTGTTGTGGGTGGACGTTTGGACTTGATCAAATCCACGGCGCTACTTGGCTCAGGCGAGTGGATGATCGCCGAAGCCGACGAAAGCGATGGAAGCTTTTCGCGCTTAAGTCCTGAAATCGCGTTGGTGACCAATATCGACAACGACCACCTCGACCACTACGGCACGTTTGAACATCTGAAAAAAGCGTTTTTTGATTTTGCAGGACGAGTTCCCTTTTATGGAGCGACGGTGGTTTGCTGGGATGATCCGGTCGTGCGTGAAACCTTTGCTCCTTTTGGGAAGCGACTTGTTCGTTATGGGTTTTCCGAGGAATCGGACCTTCGTATCGAGGGCGAAAAGTCGCGTTACAACGTGTACTTTGGCGGGAAGCTGCTGGGAGAGTTTCGGCTTCAGGTTCCTGGGCGTCACAATGCTTTGAATGCGGCCGCTGCAATTGCTGTTGCGTTGGAGGCGGGGATAGATTTTGCGACGATCGTGCGTGGCCTCGATCGCTTCAATGGTGTTGACCGGCGATTTCAGCACAAAGGGCAAGTTGCTGGGATCGATGTCTTTGACGACTACGGACACCATCCGACCGAAATCGAAGCCGTGCTTCGTGCCTTTCGCGAACGATACGGTGATCGCAAACTCTTTGTCGCGTTTCAGCCGCATCGCTACTCTCGCACCAAGCTTTGCTGGGAGCAGTTTCACACCTGTTTTTCGCAAGCCGATCAGCTCTATCTGGCGGACATCTATGCGGCAGGCGAAGATCCAATCGCCAATGTCGATGCCGACTCCATGCTTCTGGGCGTGCGAGAGCAAAATAAGAAGTTTCATCCGCGGCAAGGTGCGGATTCGGGGCTGCTGCGCATTGCTTCGAAGTCGGGCTTAACCCCTGTGCTTGCGGAGACTGCGGCGCGACTGGCGGCCGACCTGGTGGCCGCTAAGGCCGCTGGCGAAGTGCCTGCACTTTTCACGTTGGGTGCCGGTGATATCTGGAAGCTTTCGGATCAGGTGATCCTGGCCCTGCAGCAGGCGACGGGTGCGAAGTGACAAAAACGGCAACGGAAGCTGCGATGGTGCGGGAGAAGGTGCGACTTGCGCCCTACACATCGTGGTTGGTCGGCGGGCCTGCCGACTTTTTTGTTGAGCCTCAAACCGAAACCGAGCTCGAGGCCGCCATTGTTTTTGGATGCAGCCAAGGTCTGCCGATCACGATCCTCGGTGGCGGCACCAACGTTTTGATTTCCGACAAGGGCATTCGGGGCCTTGTCATTGCGCTGAGGAAATTCAGCCACCTTACAGCTGAAGTTCGTGATTCTCGTCTTATTGTGGAAACGCTTGCGGGCACGTCAAAGTCTGAACTCTTGAGGGTTTTTCTTAAGCACAAACTGGAGCCCGCAGTTTTCCTTGCTGGACTGCCGGGCGATATCGGCGGTGGCGTCGTGATGAACGCCGGGATCGGGGAAGTGATAAAACCCCGCGAGTTTGTTGAGATCACGGATGCAGTTGAGATCTGGAGCTGGGACTCTGCCGGGAAAATTCAGAAGAAAAAGAAACTCGCAGCGGAACTTCAATGGAGCTATCGGCACTGTGAAGGCTGGCGCGAAGGGCGTGACGCGAGTTTGATTGCCAAAGTTTGGATCTCGTGGCCGGACCAACCCAAAGACGATGTCCTCGCTCGTGTGCGCGCGGCGAATCAGGTGCGCCTGACAAAACAACCGCTTGATATGCCGTCTTGTGGAAGTGTGTTTGTGAATCCTCCGGGGACCAGTGCGGGCCGGGCCGTGGAGGCCGCCGGGCTCAAGGGATTTGCCATCGGCGGCGCCAAAGTCAGCGAAAAACACGCAAATTTCATCGTCAACACCGGGGCGGCAACGGCTGCTGAGATCTCGCAGGTGATTCAGCACGTGCAGAAAACGGTCAAAACCCACTC
>CAKQVW010000034.1 GCA_934277865.1 uncultured Pseudobdellovibrionaceae bacterium
GGAATGAACTTCGATTGGCCGGTCGAGAGGGCTCGCATGAGTCGAGGTTTCCTTTTGGGAAAACGTTGGCACTACGGCCTCGACCTCGCCGCTCCGAAAGGAACTCCAATTCTGGCAAGCGCGCCAGGTGTTGTGATCTATGTGGGAAAGGGCTTTTCCGGTTACGGAAAGCTGATCGTGGTTGAACACGACGAAAACTGGGCCACCCTCTACTCGCATTTGAATAAGTTCAGTGTCAAAGAGGGTGACCGAGTCACCCGCGGTCAAAAAATTGGAGAAATGGGGCGCACAGGACGAGCAAGCGGTGTGCATCTTCATTTCGAGATCCGCTACAATCGTCAGCCCGTGAACCCGTTGATGTATCTCCCACAAGGCTTCTAGCGACGGTTTAGCCAGAGCTTTCGAACTGCGGTGATAACTCCGGCCGTCGTACCGGCAAAGATCGCTGCGATCACAGCGATGGCGAGAATCAACACCGGCCGTAAAACCGAGGGCTCGGGGCCAAGTTCTTGGAAAAACCGTACAAGAATGCGGCTTGGCGCCTGGTCGCTCATTCCGTCTCGAATGAAAATCGCAATCAGCCAACCCAGCATTGCCGAGAATCCCACCAACCGAGCCGAACTCGCTTTCATACCAGCAAACGCAATTGCAACGATTCCCGAGCCCCACCAGGGCGTAAACAGAGCGGTCAGACAAAACGCAATCGACGCGACGAAGAAGTTTGTGACCCGAAGATTCACTTTTTCCCCTTTCGCGGCTTAAAGTGCACCCGCTTCATTTTTCCTTCGCCCCACTCATTCAAAGCGCCGTCGTATTCGAGACTAGAAGGGTCTCCACTTTTTCCCCCGGGGATCATGGCCCAGGCCCGGGGCGGTGTTTCCATCGAGACCACCATCTTCCAGGTTGGGCCGTGGTGTCCCTTGTTGGCGAAAACGGAATCGGCTGCGCCACCCGCTTTCACACGTTTACGTCCTAGGCCAGGAATACGGCCCGTGTGCCGTATGCTAGTTGTCTGATACGCCGACCAAGCAGGCAGGTCATGATGGGCCTCGTAGAGGTGCTCACAGGCGTCCAATAGCGAAGTCAGGAGGATGTCCCCGATCGGCTTTTCTAGCCCGAGCTTGGCGACAGCTTCTTGATTGGTGACGGTTTCCATCAACCGCCAGCGAGATGGCCAGTGGTGGTCTCTCGCATTGCCGATCACGCTTTCCCACACGGCACTTTCAAAACGTTCCATCCAGGCAGACGCAAGAGTGGCGGCCTTTGACTCTGGGTCATGGCGCCCGTTCCAGCTAGCGAGGTTGGCTTCCTTCCAACACAAATTGGACCTCAGATGCTGACTGGGAAGGCTCGCTGGGAAGTCGTGAGGAAGATGCCGAGCCGCCCAGTCGCGAAAGAACAGCGTGAGCTTGTTGAGATCGTTCGCCTGCATCTCCACAATTTCTTCCGGGCGAATTTTTCCGCGCTTCTTTTTGCTCTCGATCAGTTCACCAATGGTGTCTGCTCGGTAGGGATTTGCGAAGAACCACCCATAGTCCGCCTGGCGATCACCGTTAAAAGGTGCTTGATTGGCTGTGACGATGTAGTCCGCAACACGATCCCGCTGGGGGTTTTCTTCCGAAGCCAGATAACCTTGCCAAACATCCGCGTCGCCCACGGCTTCTCGAACATCGCGTCCATCTGAATGTTCCCTTGCCGGAAATACGCCGGAAAGGCGGTAGGATATGCGCCCGTCTTTGTCTGCGCAGAGAAAATTCTGCGGAGGTGCAATGTATCCCTTGAGTGAATCCAGGCACTCCGCCGTCGTGTTTGCCCGATTCAGCAAGAGAAACGTGCGAAGTTCGTTCGAGGGAATCAATCCGGTCCACTGAATTGCCAGGCCCGACGGTGTTTCATTGAAGTTCTTTGTGTCACCTTCTTCAAAAAGAATGGGGCCGATGTGAGTTTCTCTTGTTTGAATGAGTTCAAACCGACCGTCTGGTAGCCAAATCTTCTCTTCGGAAATCACGACTGGCCGCCAAGTTCCGTTAAATAGATATGCGCGATGATTTTCATCGCGGAACCGAAGGCTGTGCCAGTCGAGAACATCATTGGTTCCATTGGTCACCGCCCACGACACATTGTCGTTAAAGCCGACGATCACCCCAGGCGAGCCCGGAAGGCTGGCACCAAACACGTTTTGGTTGGACGACGCAAGATGGATGGGAAACCAAAGTGCTGGAAGCGTGTAGCTTAAGTGCAGATCATTTGAGACCAAAGCTCTTCCTGAGGCCATGAGGCGACCATTGATGGCCCAGTTGTTACTTCCGTTTTGTGGGTCACTTTGAATCTCAAGCGGAGGTTCAAACTGCCTTGTTGCGACTAACTGAGGAGTCGCCGCTGACGATCGAAGAGTCTGCAAGCGGTCTTTTTTTGTCGAGTTGTCGTCACCTAAAATGGTCGCCGGAAATTTCGACGTCCGCGGAAACAAGAGTTCCAGAATTTCACCGGAGATTTTGTTTTTGGTTTGGGTGTACCGATAGTCGTACATGTAGCCGGTCAGCTCCCAAGTCATGTACTTGGAAAGGTAAGCGATTCGTTCTGGTGTCCATGGCTCGGGATGAGTTCCGAACAGACGATATTCAAATGGTAAGGAGGTGATCTCGATCTGTTCGATCCGCGAGTTCACGCCGTCGACGTAGGCGAGCACTGCTTCGCGAGTGACAAGATCGCTTACGAGCAAGTCTGCTGAGGCTTCGGCCGCTCCTGGTAACTTCAGTCGACGAAAAAAGCGATCAACAGGAAGAGCTTTCTCCCCAAGAAGCTCAGCCGCACGGCCAGCTGTCAGGCGTGAGAGGAAGTCCATCTGCCAGAGTCGATAGTAGGCGGTGATAAATCCTTGTGCGAAGTAGAGCGACGAGTCCTTCTCGGCGGTCAGATGGGGAACCCCATCCTCATCAAAGCTGAGTGAGACGTCTTCAATGCCTTTTTGTTTCAAGGCCAAGGCCAACTGCTGTTGGGCTTCGGTGTCTCCGGTCGAAGCGTGGCGCCAGATTCCGGTGCTTGGTGAAATCAATTTCCCGAGAGGCTGAATGTCTTCAAATGATCGTCCCAGGAGAACGGCCATGGAGGCGGCAACCAGAAGACAGACGATTCCCTGTACGGCGTTTAAGACCCGACGATTTTTATTCACAAAGTTTCGTTAACTCACCACTCAAGCATCGGCAAATTTAAAAGTGGCCGAAAAGAAAAAAGCCCCGGGTTATACCTCGGGGCTTTTGCGGACCGTTCAACCGGCGGCTCGTTTTAGAGCCGGGTCTGAGAGTCGTAATTAGAGATTGATGTTCGCCGAGATACCGACGTTCGTGCGATCCGAACGGATATCTTCAGGGATGAACTGAACGTTTGGATAGAGGTAGATGTCGCGTGTGATCGAGATTCCGAGGCCTGCCGACTGGTAGACCTTGTTCGGAATCCAAGTGAACATATCCGACTCAGTACGAGCGTGGTCGGCCATGAAGCCAACGAGCGTGCGGAAGTTCAACTTGTCGTTGATCACGTATTCAAAGAATGGGAACGCGCCGACCGAGAAATCACCTTGATCAAGACCGGGTCCGTCTTTGTCGAACGCCGAAGCTGAAGCCGACAAGCTGAGACCAACCGAAACGTTTGATCCACCAAAATCATAGATCGCTGTTTGCGAAAGAACGAGGCCACCAACGTATCCGTTTGTGCGGAGATAGTCCGTAGTGAAGGCCGTGAGACCAACCGACGATACGTTCTGGATGCCAGCGGCTTTGTACATGACCGAGTAGCTCACGCCTGGGTTTGAAACCGAGGTGCGTTCGCCAAAGCTCTTGTTTTTGTCGCTGTGGAAGGGCTTATCAACACCGACGCCAACCGACGCCGAAAGGCTCTGAAGCGACGAGATGCGGTAGTTCATGCCGACCGACGCGCTCAAGCGAGGAGCGATTTGAGTTCCTGCACCTGCTGTGATGTTCGGGCGAACATCCGCAAGAGGATCGTCGATCGTTCCACCGTCGTAGGAGACAGCCGAAGAGAAGCTGTACTTCTTCTTCGCGCCAGTTTCTGCACGAAGTTTGCGGTTTGTGATAACTTCGTCTGTGTCGACTTCGCCTTCTTTTTTCACGTCTTGGTTTTGGGGATTCACGTCGCTCAGTTTTGTAGCTGACTCGCCTGCAGGCGCTGTCGCCGTAGTTGTGGTCGAGGCCGCTTCTTCTGCGTTGGCGACGTAAGCTGTAGACATGACCGATGCAATCGCAACGATTTGAGCTACACGAGATGCAAGAATTCTTGCCGACATGGATGATCCCCCTAAATGGTGTGAGCAAATCGTCTGATTCGCTTCAATTTTCAAACTGCTTAAAACTGCGTACATTTTTCGTTCGTAATTCCAATACTGACTGACGATTCAGCAAAGCGTGTGCCGTTAATTGTCCTCGTCAGACAGTCCCCTCTTGGCTCCACCCTTACAGTTGTCAGGAAGTCTTAAAACGCTGACAAATTCTTGTAAAATTGAATCCCCGACGAGTATGCGGCGCAGCATATTTCGGGTCAAATCCTGCTTGTATCGGAACTTAGACGGTGTCACTTCTTCACTGCCCAGTAAGCAGCTTCTACATGTTGCAACCGGGCGTTCTAGCCGCAAGGACCCGAATGACACCACCAAATCGACCCAATCAATCAAGCGCCGTGAAAACGTTGAAGGCCCTGATTCCCTATTTATGGCCCAAAGATCGCGTGGATTTGCGTGGCCGGGTCGTGATCGCCATGGCCTCATTGTTGATGGCCAAGGCCGTGAATGTCTCGGTCCCGTTCTTTTTAAAAGGGGCCATCGACAAACTCACTTTGGTTTCCAAGGGCGAGAGTATCTATATAAGCGCGGCCATTGGTCTCACGGTGGCCTACGCCCTCGCACGCGTCGGGCAACAAGCATTTGGCGAGTTTCGAGACTTCGTCTTTGCCCGCGTGACTCAATTCACTCAGCGTCAGATTGGCCTAAGAACATTTGAACATCTGCACTCGCTTTCCTTGGCGTTTCATCTCGATCGACAGACCGGGGGGCTTTCACGTGTCATCGAGCGAGGTACGCGCGGCATTCAAACTGTCCTTCAATTCATGTTGTTTAACATCATGCCGACACTCGCCGAGGTATTGATCGTCGCCGCGGTTTTGTATCTTACATTTGGACCTCTGTTTGCCTTGATCACGATGGCCACGATCCTGCTCTACGTGTGGTTCACAATCGCGATCACCAACTGGCGAGTGAAGTTCCGCAAAGACATGATGCAAAAAGATGCTGAGGCCAACACCAAGGCGATCGACAGTCTGTTGAATTTCGAGACGGTCAAATATTTTGGAAACGAAAGCCACGAACACAAACGCTTCGACAAAGCCCTTGAGGGCTACGAAGCCGCCGCGATTCAAAGCCAGACCTCGCTTTCCATTTTGAACATGGGGCAAGGTCTCATCATTGCCGGTGGCTTGGTGGCCGTGATGGTTTTGGCTGCCAAAGGGGTTGTCGATCAGTCGATGACGATCGGTGATTTCGTCGCAGTGAACACCTTTCTCATTCAACTCTACATGCCACTGAACTTCTTAGGCTTCGCTTACCGCGAAAGCACCCAAAGCTTGGTTGAAATGGAAAAGATGTTCGAATTGATGGAGGTCGATCGCGATGTGAAAGACCGTGCAAATGCACCCGATCTTCGTTTTGTGAACGGCACCATTCGTTTCAAAAACGTGTCGTTTCATTATTCTCCCGATCGGCCTATTTTGAAGAATCTCAGTTTCGAAGTTCCAAGTGGAAAGTCGGTCGCAATCGTCGGGCCTTCCGGCTCTGGCAAATCCACGATCTCGCGGCTTTTGTTTCGGTTTTATGATCCAGTAGATGGGGCCGTCGAAATTGACGGGCAAGATATTCGAGACGTTTCCCAGGCCTCTGTTCGACGTGCGATCGGAATCGTGCCGCAAGATACGGTTTTGTTCAACGACACCATCGGCTACAATATTCGTTACGGGCGGCCGGATGCGACGGATGACGAGATGAAGAATGCGGCTCGCCTGGCAAAGATTGATGAGTTTGTGGCGCGTTTGCCACAAGGATATCAGTCGATGGTCGGTGAGCGCGGCCTGAAGCTTTCAGGAGGAGAAAAGCAGCGGGTTGCGATTGCCAGAACCATCTTGAAAAACCCAAAAATTCTGGTTTTTGATGAAGCAACCTCGGCGCTGGATACACAAACCGAACAAGGTATTCAAGCAAGCCTTCGTGAAGTCGCCAAAGACCGCACCGCCGTCGTGATCGCGCATCGACTTTCCACGGTCGTGGAGTGCCACAAGATTTTGGTTCTCAAGGATGGAGTCATCGTCGAAGAGGGACGGCATCAAGAGCTTCTCGCTCTCGGCGGTGAATACGCGCGGATGTGGCGCCTTCAAGCGGAAGCCCAAGATGCACAAAAGAAACTGGAAGATGTGCAAAAGGAAGAGGCCCTCAATTAGGGGGGCGACTTAATTGCGAATCCCTCGCAACAAAGATAGACAAGGTCGCGGCAAGATTGGATACTCTCGGCATGGGAAATCTTCTGGCTCGCGTATTTTGCTTTATGACGGTTTCATTTGGCGCCGTGGCTTTTGGTGCTTTGGAGTTTGCACAGGCACAGCCAACCGCGCTGGATGGACTCAAGGTTTTTTCCGGCGTCGATCTGGTTGGTGATGCGGGGCTCGAAAATCCGTCTATGGACACGGGACGTTTACGAGTGCGGAGCTTCGAGCTAGCCACCTTCGGTCCGGTCGATCCACTGTTTGATGCGGTTTTAAGTATCGCCGGACATGATGAGGGCGGAACCACGGAGATCGAACTGCATGAAGCATTCGTGACTTCCAGTCAGCTTCTCTCACCGCTTGCTCAAGGGCTTCGGCTCAAACTTGGACAGTTTTTTCTCGGCGTTGGGCGTCTTAATCGCTTTCACTCGCACGAGTGGCCGTTTACATCGCCGCCGAAAGCACACGCCCAGTTTTTTGCAGACGAGGCCGTGATCGACTCGGGGGCGGAACTCGAAAAGACCATCGATCTCGGATCCGAGACCTGGAGCATGGACGTCACGCTGGGACTGACAAATGGTTGGAACTACGGCCATTCACACACGTCTGGACGACGACCCCTGGCAGGAACCCACTATTTGCGCACGTCGTTTTTCCACGACTACCAAGATGGTCGTGGATTGATGCTTGGGCTTAACTATTTGGGTCGCACTGACGCCGATAGTGTGCAGACTCGTCTCAGTGGCATCGACTTGGTGCTTAAGTCGCGTGTCGGGAAAGTGCTCAAATCAAGTTTTCAGATGGAAGCCTACCATCGAATCCAAAGCTCCAAATACGTGGCGCACACCGAAGAAGTCGGCGGTTATTTCAATTACGAGCATGCCCTAAACGACTCGGGCGAATGGAGCCTAGGAACGAGGCTCGATGCCTTCACCAATTTGAGTCTGACCTTCGGAACTGGTGATGCTCGACCGAACTTCGATTACGCCGCCGTGCCATATCTCACCTATCGCGCCACTGAATTTTCGACTCTTCGAGGCTCTTACTTTTATGGCGTGGAGACTCGACAGGGCGATGAGGCCCGCGTGGAGCAGCGTGTGGAACTTCAGCTGGTGGTGCTTTTTGGCGCTCACCCGTCTCACGATTTTTAGTTCCGCCTTGCGTGCGGCTTACAGAGGTTTCTTTGACGAAGGCTTCCCTGTTAGAGTTTAAAAACTTCCAAGTATTGGACCGAGGGACGATGCGCCCTCTGACCGACTTCATTGATTGGAAGATTCTTCCAGACTCGATCTATTTACTCAGGGGCCCAAACGGCATTGGAAAATCCTCTCTCATCCGCTCAATTCTTAGCGAATCCCATTTTACAGGTGGCTTGCAGAAGATCGAAGGACTAAAGATCGTCGCACACCCGCAGATCTCGGCTCCCATGTTTGCCTTACCACTTCGTTTGTCGGACGTTTTGCAGTGGTCCGATGAGCCGTCGAGTGCGGCTGATCGGCTATTGGGTGATCTCAATCTCACTCGTGCGTGGGATTCGTGCTCAGGTGGAGAGCGTCAGCGTGTTCTGCTTGCAGCGTTGTTCTCGAAGGCGTTTTTCCAGACGAAAGAGCCAACGCTGCTTGTGCTGGATGAACCTATGAATCACTTGGACGAAAGCAGCCAAAAAGAAGTTGTTTTGCTGATTCAAGACTGGATTCAAGGTGGGCCCAGGCGCGCGGCCATCATCGTGAGCCATGAAGAGATCTCGAAGCTAAATTGCACGATTCTGTCGCTGCACGCGGCGAGGCCGGGTTCATCTTTAGCCGAGGCTTCGCGATGAATGGAGACTCGTTCCTCTTAGAATCCCTCGGACTTTATAGGTGGACAATTCTAAGTGCACTGGCCATTGCGCCAGCGCTGGCACTTGTTGGCGCTCAGGCGCTGGCGCGCGGCTGGAGCCTTCGAGCGCTCGTGGTGGGCCAAGGCACGTCATTTGGAACGTACTTTGCGTTATTGATGGTCGGCTGGATCGGATGGACCCACGATTCGGGACACCCCGTTGAAGACTTTCAACAATTCCTCTTTATCTTGATCGTATCTGTCATGGTGGCCGCGATCATCGGACTCCTCACCATCTGGATTGAGAGTCGCTTGCTTCGCCCTGGAGATCCTTCGCGGACACAGACTGTGATGGCCTTCTTCACGTTACTTTTAGCAGCGTCGGCGGTGATTGTGGCCACCTCGCCGCATCTTGAAACTCATCTTGCCAGCGCCTTCACTGGCGACCTTTCAACAGCTTCGGATTTGGAGTCCAGATTGACGCTTGGGCTTGGGCTTGGAGTTTTAGGCTGGGTTTGGCTGAATTGGCGTCGGCTTTCCAAAAGCGCTTTTGAGCGTGTTGTTCTTCTGAGAGAAGGCGCGCGCTTAGAATCGATTGAAGTTGCGTTTTCTCTACTTGCCTTGGTGGCGATGGCGCTCACGGTTCATGCCCTGGGTTTACTTTTTGTACTGGGTTCGCTTTTTGTCCCATCGTCGGTATTAAGCCTCTTTGGTGGCAAATCGCAGTCGCTGGCGACGTTTCGCTGGCAGCTTGTGTTGACGGCCATCTTTGGCGCCGCAATTGGCTTCGGTGTGTCGCTTGCGTCGAACACTCTTCCGACGGCCCCGATGATTGTTTTTTGCCAAGCTATCTTTGGCGGAGCGATTGGCGCTGCGACGCGCCTACTTCCTCGGCGGCGGACCTAGTTTCTTCCGCAGTACCGGTTTACATCACCTAAGAAAGCTTTGAACAAGTGATTCTCGGCGCAGCCGGAATACGTCTTGGGGCTCGACGTCGTGCGGTCTTCAATGGTCACGATGTCGCGGCAGCCAGCCTCAGGCATAAGAGCCTTCTGGTTGGATTTTCTGATGTTTGCCAAGATCGCGTCCGAGTAGGGCTGAACCGGACTGAAGTGATAAGGTGTGAGTTCGGTTCGGCAGCGCCAGCCTGCAGAGTCCTTTTCGATCTCTGTTTTCTGAGTGCCGTAGTGACCTCGAACCTCGACAAGTAAGGTCGCGGCGGCTTCGCCGCTGGCAGGAAGTGGCAGAATCAATATAGAAATCAGGGCTCTCAAAATTCGCATAGGCCAAACCCCTGGTCTTTTTGATTGATCTCACACTGATTGATCTCGGCATTTTTCTTATCAAACACGGAAATTCGTCGAACCCGAGTATCGGGATGGCTTTCGAGAGAATATTTTTTCTCGGAGGCTGCCAAATCAGGAGCGTCGTTTTTGGGCCCCGGGCGTTCGCAGAGATCAACTGTTGCAAGCGCTGTCGCTTCTCGTCGGTCACGGAGATCTTTGATCCGTCCCAATTGTCGATTGAGAGCTTTGTTGGACATCCAGTCGGCAAAGTTCTCGCGGGAATCAACGGACAATCTTTCGACCGACATTGCAGAACAGTTTTGACCGCAATAGGAATACCATTCACGTTTACTGGCCTCTAGCAGAGCCAAAGTTTCTGCCATGGCATTGTCAAAAATCTTGGCTCGGTGAGCGAGAGGAGCCTCTTGGTAGCTGATGGTTTTACCGTCGACTTCCACTTTGGCACACGAAAGAGATTGCGTGAAAATCTCCAGGACGTCTGCGTCCTCATTGCGGCTTTTGTGAAACGTATTGCCGTTGTAACTTGCCTGTAATCTGTCTGGTCGCATGAAAAACTCGTTTGGAGTTTCTTTCCCCTCTTTCGTCACGGTAGGCTGTGCCAGGGTCAACAAAGAGTGAGCCGATGCATAGGAATTCAGTTCGACTCTCGCATTTCTTTTTGCGATCTCACGGACGGCTTCTGCCGAATACGCTTCCAAGTGTTTTTTGGGCTGAAGACAATCGTACAGACTCTGCAGAGAGTCGAAGCTTCGAGGTGTCTCAGGAATAGAGGAGGCTTTTACTTGTGCAGCTAGTGGCTCCCACTCGCCACAAGGCATGCCAGGTCCGGACGCACCGACTAGACGATTTAATGATTGAAAAACCGGGCTCTCAGTTCGGCACTGATGTTCCGCATTACTGAGCGGGTCGACCGCGTGAGCAATTTCATGTGCGATCGTGCCATACAAGGCAGATTCCGACTGAAAGGAATTGAAGTAGCCCGCACAGACCGTGAAGGCGTGGTGGCTTGGGCTGTAAAATGCGTTCATCTGAGTCGATCCACAAGACGCGTTAGCTGCCAGCTTTTTGGGATCCGCGTACGGGAGCATGAGTTTCACCGACTTCACTTTCTCCAACATCAACTTCTTTTGTGCCTCTGGCAGATTGAGATTTTGAATCTCCGCGATCATGTCCTGCTGGGCCGATGCGAACACCTTCTCCACCCGCTTCCAATTGGGATGGCGCTTGTATTTCGCTTCTAAGATTTCGCTTTGGATGTGGTGGAGGTCCGACTGGTACAATGCTTTTTGCTCGATCGAGAGATCACTTTGTTTGATCTTGGCCTCGGTTCTGGCGGAAGCCGTATCCATGACCGTGGTTTCCCACTTAAACAGCGCAAGCGAGATCCCACGGTACCAGTCTTTGGAGTCGCGTTCTTTTTTAAGAAGCGTCTTGAGTTCGGCAAAAATCGGTTTGGCCTTCGCTTTGAGATCTGGCGGCAGCTTAGATTCACTTGCGATCAGGGCTTGAAGGTCTTCAATTCGAGAAGCTGCCATTTCACTTTTTGAGCTTTGGCCGGCCGCGATCGCACCATCGGCGACTTTCATACTGCCGCGGTTTTTGTTGGACCAAAGTGTTTGGCAAAGATCATCGGTGATCTCCGCGCACTGTGGTCTCACCTGGGGTTCGCCAGGTGGCGTGCAAATGGCCTCTTGCCCCATGCTCTGCAGTGCGCGCAGTGATCCTTCAAAACCTCGGACTTCCCAGGGATAGACCTCTCGAGATTCAGTCTCGGAGAAGAAAGCAAGCGAAGCCAAAATCAGGCCCCATCGAACGAGCGGTTTCATACTTGGCTTATCGGCAAAAAACCCATGGGAAATAACGAACCGCGACTCAGGACGCCAGATTTCTCTAGAGTCGTAAACCTCGGCTTTGGGCCTGAATCAGGAGAGCGGAAAGGGAAAAATTGGTGGTCGCTGCAGGACTCGAACCTGCGACCTCTTCCATGTCAAGGAAACGCGCTACCAACTGCGCCAAGCGACCAATTCGAAGAGAGACAGAGCTTAAAGCTGCCAGGCCCGAGACGTCAAGAGTCGCCCCTCACGGAGTGACGATTTGACAGCCTGGGAAGGTCTCAGCTTGCGCCAGATGTGCGTTAAAATGCGTCATCCAGCCCTGAAAGAGGCCTAAAAGCCCCCCATGGTCAGCTGATGAGATGCCAATGTCCGACAGGCTGGTCACGGGCTGTGAGGCGATTCCGCAGGTCCGAATCAGGCCAAAATCTTCCAACCTGTTTTCTACGTTGATTGCGATCCCGTGACTGGTCTTGCCGTGCGCGATGCGAAACCCAAGCGCCACCAGTTTTTTCTCGCCAACGAAGATGCCGGGTTCTCGATCTTGCCTTTGCCAAGACACGCCTAGCGAAGAAAGCCAAGAGCCTGTGGTCTTTTCAATCAGGCAAACGTAGTCGCGAACTCCTAGCTGCAGTGCCTTGAGATTGCAGATGGGATAAATCACGAGTTGCCCGTGGTGGTGCAGCGTCGCTTGGCCTCCTCGGTCGGTCTTGACTAGGTCAAATCCGCGTCTTGTGATCTCTGTTGGCGGCAGCTGCAGGTCGACTTCGACCTTGCCGCGAATGCCAAGTGTGATGACAGGATTGTGCTCAAGTCCCAGGACGATGGCCCGCTGGTTAAGACGATCAAGATCGAGCAAGGCGGCGCTTTGCGCCTCGAGGCCAGCAGCATAGTTGATTCGACCTAAAAAACGCGCTTCGGCTGGTTTCATACGGCCTAAGGCGTATTCCCGTCGGCGGAATCGGTCAAGTGACCTCAATAAAGCTCAACGAGGTCGTTCTCACGGAATCCAGAGCCCGAGTGCAAGATGGCGATCGCTCCATCTTTTCCGAAATACGAGATCACTTCCACGGTGCCCTTCAGGCGGCCAGGAACGCGCCCAATGTAGGATCCCGTTTCTGGGTCATGGACATCCTCACCTTCTTCGGAAATGCGCAAGATATCGCCAACCTGAATGCCTGACAGGCGTCCCGCGTTCAAGTACACCCGCTCGCCCTTCACCATGGCGACTCGGCCCTCCCACGACAGCTTTTCCACGGCGTTCGTGATTCGTGGAATCGTCGCCACAAAGGCCCGATTGATGACCGATTGAATAAGAATCGGATCGTCGGCAAGGTCCCGATCATTTTCCATACGTTCCGCGACGCGGGTTGTGGCCTCTTCTGTTTCGGCCTCACGGTTTTCGCTCAAGATGACACTGCCGTTTCGTGTATTCACCATTCGAACTTGCACACGTGCATTCATGCGAGCTCGGACCTTTCGCACCAGGCCAACTTCGTCGCCGACGCGACGGGCACGCACATCGATGATTCGACCTTCCACGATGGCCGAAATTCCCATTCCGCTTGCGATCTTGGCCATCGCCTCGAGATCGTATTCGGGGCCTTTAAGAAACGCGCTTACGTCTTTTGGAAAGTCTGAGTTTGCGACTACGACAATCTCATCCGTTCGGCGCAGCAGTCGCAAAAACGCGTCGCGCGCCACCAGGCCTGCGTTCTCCGACTGTGTGGGGCCGCCGATGAACGGCAACACCATGATACGTTTTCTTAACGGCGCTTCTTTTGATTCGCGTGCGGCAAACGGCACATCTCGCACCTCAGGTGCTGCGGCTTTTTGTAGACCCACTTGTCGATTGGCACCAAGCAGCGAGCAGCCCGTTAGCCCCCACGTGCCGAAAAGGAGAAATCCGATGACCAAAATCACTCGCACGAGATCGATGGCGTAGGCCAAATTCTTCCGTGAATTCATGTTTCACAGTTTACATGAAAGCATCCTTGGTCAGTTGAATTCCGTGGTCCAGTACACGGCGTTGGTCGAGCCTTAAACGCCCTTTGGTTTTACTTCGAGAGTAAACGGCGTTCCCAAACCATCGGCCCCAGCTTCTTGAACAAATTTTTCATGGAATGTTGAGAGCTCAAGAGCTTTCAACTTCTCTCGGAAGTCTTCTGGAGACGCGGCGTAATCGATTTCGTAGATCACCTGACCGGGTTCAAAGAGACGTTCACGAATCGCTTTGATATCGCGCATGGCTTTGGACTTTAAAAGCTGCGTGCGAAACTCGCTCAGCTGCTTGGGTGTGAGATTTCCTCTGACTGCCAATTTCAATGTCGTCGCGGCCAAGGTCCCGCGCGTCCAGGCTTCAAACACTTGCGTTGAAAGATCGCGTGCGAGATCGCCGGCCTCTTTTTCCAGTTTTTTCTTCACCACGATGGCCGCTGGGCCTGAGTCCGTCTCCAGCGTCCGACTGATCTCCGCGACTGTTCGTCCGCCTTGTACCGGGATCACTTCAAGCTTCACTTGAATCTGCCAAGCGCCGGGAAGTTCTCGCGAGTCTTTGATTCGAACATCGCCTCGCACGACCATCGAGATTCCCAAATAGTCGCCGATCATCTTCAAATCTTGGCTCGAGGCGCGATCAATTCGAAAAGGCGGCGGCAGTTGGTTGGAAACCGTGCCGTCTAACGGCAAAAGCAAATGAAACCCCTGTTTCATCAGTTCGCGATGCAGTTGATTTTCCACCGTGCGCGACCATTCGATGAGAGGTTTTCTCACCTCGTCCTGCGAGTCACCCATCCACCAGCGATAGCTCAGTGCCTTGAAGCGGTCGGTGAAGGTGATCATCGGCACAACAGTCACGGGAGTGTCGGCGTCCGAGAGCAAACCAGTGTCGATCACCATCTTGCGCAAAGACCCAATCGAAAGTTTTAGGTCGACCTTTAATTTCCAAGTGCCGTCGGGCTGCTTCTGAATATCGCCCGGTTGCACGAAGGGAATGAATTTCGCAGCTTCACGCACGATT
>CAKQVW010000035.1 GCA_934277865.1 uncultured Pseudobdellovibrionaceae bacterium
CCAACTATGATCACATCTGCGTGCATGACACTGATCTTAGCGGAGAAGCGCTTAAGCCAGTCAAAGGAGAAGAGGCTCTTGACGCGCGCGGTTTCGTTTCGCAAGAGTACCAGCTCTTGCCCGTTTCCGGAGACGGGGCTGGCGAGAGGAATGTGAAAGGAACGGCGAATGAACTGGCGGGAATTTGATCTCTTTAACCCTTCCGAGGAACACAAAATGCTTCGTGAGGCGATCGCCTCATTTGTGAAGGCCGAAGTGGAGCCTCAGGCGCTGGAGTTTGACCGGACCGAGCGCTTCAACTTGCCGCTGTTCCGCAAGCTGGGTGAAATGGGACTCTTGGGGATCACCGTTCCGGAAGCCTATGGTGGCTCGGGATTGGATGCGGTTGCTGCGGTGATCGCTCACGAGGAGATCTCGTCAAGCGATCCTGGCTTTTGTTTGGCCTACCTTGCTCATTCGATGCTTTTTGTGAATAACCTGGCGGTGAATGGTTCGGAGGAACAAAAACGTCGGGTTTTGCCTGGCGTTTGTGCAGGTACGCACGTGGGTGCGATGGCGATGTCCGAGCCCAACTACGGTACCGACGTTCTTGGTATGGAGACGACGGCAAAACGTGACGGCGATCACTATGTGATCAACGGCCAGAAAATGTGGATCACGAATGGCTGTATCGATGAAGAAGGAACTCCTGCGGACTACGTCTGGGTCTACGCAAAAACCGGCGAAAAAAATGGCCGTCCACAAATTTCGACGTTCTTGGTGGAAAAGGGAATGCCCGGCTACAGCGTTGGACAAAAGATCCGAGACAAATCGGGAATGCGGGCATCCAACACGGCGGAACTCGTGTTCAATAACTGCCGCGTTCCTGTGTCCGCACTGGTGGGCCAAGAAGGTGAATCGGTTCGTCACATGATGCGCAATCTTGAGATCGAGCGCGTGACGCTTGCGGCGATGAGCCTTGGAATCGCTCGTCGCTCGGTCGACGCCATGGTGAAGTACTCAAAAGAGCGTAAGGCGTTTGGGCAGCCGCTGGCCTCGTTTGGTCAGATTCAGCGTCATATCGCCGAAAGCTATGCCGAGTACAACGCCTGTGCGACCTACGTTTACGACACGGCTAGAAAGATGAAGCTCGACGACCATTCGGCGACCGGAAATCGTCTGGCTTCAGATGGTGTGAAGTTGGTGACGACGACGGCCGCGAAAAACATCGCCGACCGCGCGATCCAAGTTCTGGGTGGTTATGGCTATGTCGGAGAGTACGTCGTGGAACGTCTCTGGCGAGACGCTAAGCTGCTAGAAATTGGCGGTGGGACTCTAGAGGCTCACCAAAAGAACATCACGCGTGATCTGACTCGCGACTAAGGTCGGGAACGACGGCGGACCCGCGTGTTCTGGCTTCGGTATCGTTGAATGTGATGGTGCACGATGGGAAACTATTCCCAAGTGTTTTCCATCTTCTAGATGATTCGGAGTTTGCATCGTGGTGAACAACATCTCGGTTCTCCTTTTCTCATTGGCCACATTTCAAATCGGATTCGGAGTTTTTCGGGCTCTCGAGTCGGCCGCTTTTGAACAGGGTGTATTCGGCCTTGTTCTTGGCTGTCTGTGCTGGGCGGTCGGCGCCGTCGCTAGCCGTCCATTGACGGGCCCCAAGCCCTACCGAATGCGCTGGATGGCCTACCTCACAATGTTGCTCGCAACTGCCGCGTGGCCATGGGTGGGCATTGGCAACTTCGGTTGGATTCTGCTGGGCCTTGCCGCGTTCATGTCGGGAGTTTTCATTCCGATGCATGTTCGCTACGTCGAGCAGTCCGAAGCCCTTCGTCATGCCTATGGGCGTATGTTGGTTGGCGGGGCGCTGGGGTCCTTTAGTGGTGCTTTGATTGACTCGATGTTTGGTGTCGGTGGTGTGTTTGCGTTTGCATCGGCTGCGATTTCTTTGGCTCCATTTTTAGAGCCGTCGCTGTTTTTCGGCGAACGATTGGCGAAGTTTGAAAAGGCTCGGTTTGTCAGTCTTCCGCTGGCGGCAGCGCTGCTGGTGATGGTCGGTTTGGCTCCCGATCCCAAAGCGAGCCACGAGAGCCAAGTGGCATCGGCGCTGCCGACGAGTTTCGGCAATGACCTCGCGCTGGGGCCCGTCGGCGGTGAAGCAAGAAAACTGGATATCCTGATTGCGGGCTCGAATGTCGAAGAGCATTTCCGACTGATCTCGGAAGATGTTCTGAAGGCTCACGTCAGCAGCGTCACTCTTTTCGAAGAAGATCCATTGGCGGCGAAGTCGATCGCGGCTCTTCAGGCACCTGAAGGAATTGAACTGAAAGCGATGAGCGGCGACGTTCGGCGGTTTTTGCGTTCGGAGAATCGCCGCTTTGATGTGATCCAGATTCTCACCTTGAAAGGTTTGGGTGAGTCGATCGGAAGTTCGAGCGTGGTCACGCCAGAACGGGCGCGTGTCACGGTCGAATCGGTGCGGTTGTTTTTGGAGCGTCTGAAAGAGGACGGCGTTCTGCATTTCCCACGCACGGTCCATGGTGAGTGGGCACACAGCGTGATGGCGACGCTCGCTGAGGCGTGGAAGAAGCTGGCACGTCCCAATGTGAATTTGCACATTCTTGGCATTGCAGACTCTGGTGATGGGCCGATGAGCCTGCGAACGGCAATGATTCGGCTTAAACCTTTTATGAAGGAAGACCGAGACGCGGCGGAAAAAGCGATGGGCATTGTCCCAACTGACAACGAGAGCTCGGCTGCTGGCCAATATCGTTGGGTTCTGGCAACCGACGGTTCGGGACTGATTTTGACCGATGATCGTCCGATCTTGGGGCAGGCGTGGACAAGCGGCCCCTTCCCGAGTGTGTTGCTGGCGTTAACGGCCATTTTGTTCTGTGGAATCGTCTATTGGATCGTTTCGCAAGAGCGCCGAAAAGAAATCACCTCGCGTTGGCAGACCTTTAGCGTTGCGACGTACTTTGGCGGATTGGGGATTTCCTTCGCCTTCTTCGAGGTGTTTTTTGTCATGCGCGCGATGCGAGTATGGGGAGTGCCAGACATCGCATTTGCCTTGGCAATGGGTGCAATCCTTGGCTCGCTGGCTTTGGGTGCGACTGTGTTTGCCAGTCATCCCAAGCGCCGCTATGGCGTTCGGATTCAGCCGCTAGCGAACTTTGTGTTTGCGGTGTTGTTCACGTACCTCGCGCTTGCGCTGTTTGAGCCACTGATGAACTCGAGCCCGGTTTGGGTGGCTTGTTTCATTGGGATGTCCGTGCTCATTCCGTTTGGTGTCTTGGGTGGCTCGTTTTTCCCCAACGCCTTAGAAGAAGCCAGCGAAAAGCTTCCGCCTCGTGCGGTGTCCTTGCTCTGGGCCTTGTTTGCGATTGGTTCGGGAATTGGTATTTGCGGCGGTGCCTATGTGTCGCTCAGCTACGGCCTTGATCTCGCCTATCTTTCAGGCCTGTTTTGTTTTGCTTGGGTTGCCATTTCCTCAGGACTTATTCGCCCGTGGAATGTTCGGAAGCCTGCGAAAGTCGAAAGTTAATCGCCTTCTCAACAAGCTCTCGGCTCTTGGTTTTTGCCTCGAGCTTCGAGAGCAGGCAGAACAATCCGGTGGATTTTCGATCTAAAAAGAGCGCCTCGCGTGGTGGGGGGCGAAACTCCCGGGCTTGAATCACTCGGTTGAGCTGTTCGGCCAGGCGTTTTGGAAGGTCTGTGTTCTTCCAGCAATACGAGTCGCGTTCGTGTCCGAAGGGCTCGACCACCAATCGGCAGAATTCATAAAACTCACGATGGACGTCTTCCGGGTCGCACGACTTGAGGAAGCCAAGCTCGGTTCCTTTTTGCACGACCAGGCCACGATCTTCGTTGAAGGTCGCTTGCACCAGCCCGGCGTAGGACGCAAGGAACTCCGGCGAGAACTCACGAATGGCCCCGAAGTCCAATAACACGACGCGATCGGGTTCGTTGGTGATGTCAGGGGACACGGCAACCAAAAAGTTTCCGATATGAGCGTCCGTTTGTACACGCCCCATGCAGAAGAGTTCGCGAAGGTAGAGATCAAGCAGCGCTTGGCCAAGATGATTGCGGCGATCTTGGGGAAGGTTTTTGACGGTGTCCGAGTCAATGCGTTCGCCAGTCATGTAGTCGAGAGCGAGAATGCGAGACGTGCAATATTTTTCGTGAACACGTGGCACGAGGTAGCGGGTGTCCGAGCTTAATTCGCTTCGGACTCGCGCATAGTTGGCGGCCTCTATGCGGTAGTCGGTTTCGCGATTTAACATCTCTTCGACTTCTTGCAGGAGCTGATTCATGCGCTCGCCCTTCAGCGCTCCTGGGGCAAACAGCAAAATCGTCTTTAAGGCGCGAAGGTCGTTCTCGATTGCGCGTTCGACGCCTGGGTACTGAATTTTTAAGACGATGTTTTCGCCGGTCGCTTTGATCTTGGCGCGATGGACCTGCCCAATCGAAGCGGCCGCAAACGCCTTCGGCTCGATTTCGATTTCGTCAAAACGTTCTGCCAGCTCGTGTTTCACGTGGTGCTCGATGCAGCTCCATTCCAAAGATGGAGAATCGGCCTGGAGGAGTTTTAAAACTGCGTTCACCTGCGGCGGTAGGAAGTGTTCGCCGAAGACGGATAGCAGCTGTCCCACCTTCATGGCGGAACCTTTCAGGGTTCCAAGTTCACGCGAGATCTCTTTGACCTGTGCTTCGATCTCCGCGCGAACGACTGGGTCGACATCAATTTCCTTCATGCGGTCTGGAGAAAAAAGATCTCGCTTCGCGCTCAGCGCGAGCTTTGCCAGCGCCAAGGTGCGAACGAAAAGCCCTGTGCGAATGCTGTTCAGGGTTTCGGGCGAGTTTGATCCGCAGGGATTTTCGACTTTGGACATTGCCTAGATACTATCAAAAAAATGGCCGAATTTCTCGGTCGCCGAGCGATTCCTGGAAAAACTAAAAAGCCTAATCTTTGCGGTCTTTTCCGGGGGCGTCACAATTGAGCTTGCTCCAAGACGTGAAGGAAATGTCGCGGAAAAGCAGGAGGCTATCAAGTGTGCGTTCGGCCATGTCCACCATCTCGTGAAGTCGGCCGGCTCGCTCGCGGCTGACCCCGCATTCGCCGTCGAGTTCGGGAGGCAGAGTGGTGAGGATCTTTGCTGCTGACGAGAGGCCGGCTAGCATGCGGCGTTCTCGCTTTCTTAAAACGCCGGCGATGACGGCCGCTAGGTCGGTGTTGGCGTCATAGAGTGCGGCTCCGCTGGGCGATTTTCCAACGGCACGAATGACGTCGTATTCCAGGAGCTCGTTCAGCGTCATGCTGAGCAAGGCCTTGGAAATTCCGAGGCGTGCAAGCAGGCAATGGGTATCCATTGGGCGGCCTCCGAGGAAGAGGTGAGCCCAGACACGACCGTGTACGTTTTTGAAGCCCCAATATTGAATGAAATCGCCGACTCGGCTGACGACATCATCAAGTTCTGGAGAAGGGCGCTGAATCTTGTTTTTAGCCATGTTTAATCTCCTTTGAAGCTAGAGGCGTCTCGTTTGACAAGCAACTAGAATCCAGTCGACGTTGGCAGGATGCAAACATCTGCTCCGAGTTCCGAAGTTTTTGTCTTTTGGTTTCGCCGCGACCTTCGGTTGGAGGACAATCGGGGATTTTCCGAGGCTCTGAAGGCCGCTCGGCAGGCGGGAAAGCCGCTGGTCCCGCTTTTTATTTTTGATCAAGAAATTTTGGAACGGCTGGAAGACCAAGACGACGCACGCGTGGGATTCATCCATCAAACTTTGCGTGAAATGAAGGCGGTCTTGCGCCAGCAAGGGGCGGATCTGGTCGTTTTGCACGGGCGCCCACTGGAAATCTGGGGCGACGTGATGAAGCGGGGGCTTTTTGCCTCGCGAGAAAATCTCTCGACCGGTGAAATGGAAATCGGTCGGGTGGCAAAGGTATTTGCCAATCATGACTACGAACCCTTGGCGATTGCGCGTGATCTAAAAACTCAGGAACTGCTTCAAGCGCGCGGAGTGGCTTTTGAAACCTTTAAGGACCAAGTCATCTTTGAGCGATGCGAGGTGGTGAAGGACGACGGCAAGCCGTACACCGTTTTTACCCCGTACTCCCGTAAGTGGCTGGCGGAATTCGAGCGGCGGCTTGCCGCCGGGCATGATGAGTCGCGAGCTGAGCCCTGCGGCCCTGGTTTTTCCGCATTGATATCGAATCTCGAAAGCACGTGGTTTCCCACGCTAGCAGAAATTGGATTTCGCCAGAATGAATCGATCGTGCTACCGGGTGTGAAGGTGCCCACTTCCGTATTGACCGAGTATGCGCTGAAGCGAAATACCCCTGCGATCGCCGGCACCACGCGGCTGGGGCTGCACTTGCGATTTGGGACTGTCAGTATTCGAAAGCTCGTGCGACTTGCTAGGGAGCTTCGTGCCGACACCTGGCTAAGTGAACTCATCTGGCGCGAGTTTTTCATGCAAATTCTTTTTCATTTTCCCCGTGTGCAGGAGCAGGCGTTTCGGCCCGAGTACGATCGCATTGAATGGCGAAATGAACCTGACGAATTTGAGAGGTGGTGTGAAGGACGCACGGGCTTCCCAATCGTCGACGCAGGAATGCGTGAATTGAACGCCACGGGCTTCATGCATAATCGGGTTCGGATGATCGCCGGCAGCTTTCTCGTGAAGCACCTGCTGATTGATTGGCGCTGGGGCGAGGCTTACTTTGCGCGTAAGCTTTTGGACTTTGACCTTTCTGCCAACAACGGAAACTGGCAATGGGTGGCGGGCACGGGTTGTGATGCGGCTCCGTATTTTCGCGTCTTTAACCCCGAGCTGCAGACAAAAAAGTTTGATCCTGATTTGCGGTATATCCGCACTTGGATCCCTGAGCTTGGCACTTCCAAATATCCTGCGCCGATGGTGGCCCACGCGGCAGCTCGTGCGCGTGCGCTTCAGGCCTACCAGGTGGTGAAGGCACCCTAAGGCAGGTTGGCTAGCGAGGGGCTAAAAAAACGGCCTGCGCCGATCGCGCAAGCCGAGGGGGGTAACGAACTTGGTCCAATGCCGCCTAGTAGATGCGAAATCCAATCCCTTTTCCTGAAGCGAGGACCGGGGCGGATTCGATGACGGGCTTGGCTTCCTCTGTTGTCATCGCGGCCTGATGGTGGCCTGCGGCTCCAGATGAAGGAGTCGCTTCCATTTTGGCTTGGCGCTTGGCGGGGTTCACCGGCGCGATCGAGCGCGCGCGCAGCTCGGCCTCTGCTGCGAGGTCTGTTGTGATAAAGGCTTTTCGCCATTCGCCGAAGTCCACCGACTTAAAGGCAATGAAGCTTTCTAGTCCGATCGAAGCCTTGGAGATCAGTTCGCCCAACATTTTTAAGCTCTCTTCGCTCATGCCGTGTGCTTGGCGATCTTCGGCCGCAGTTCGCTCCAGCGAGTTTTGTGCGGCTTGAATGCGCGCGATGATGCGTTTCTCGCGCTGGCGGAGAACCGACAGGATCACTTTCAAGATATCGGGATTGGTCCGATAGAGATGGGTCCCTTTCGGACTTTTTCCCACTTCCTCGATCACTTCGTATTCGAGAAGCTCGCGAAGCGAGATACTGACAAGAGCCTTTGAGATCTTCATTTGGCGAACGAGATCGGCGGCGTCGAGTGGCTGCTTGGCGAGATAGAGATGTGTCCAGATTCGTCCGTGAACACGCTTGAAGCCCCAGTAGTGGATGAACTCACCAATTTGTTCGGCGAGATCTTCCATCTCCGGAAGTTTTGAAAATCCGGTTGTCGAAGACGAGTCGTCACCAGCCGGGTTTTGTTCGTCGGTAGAGAAGTCTTTTGCTGAGAAATCTGTCATACATTCTCCGTTCTGGTCGAGTGTTCGGTTTACGCTGGCTGAATTTACACTCACATAAACCTTGATTGAAAACGAGCCTCTTGAGACAATATGACCCAGTTCCGTTTAGGAATCAATGAAAGTATGGTGTATTTAATAATACCAGTATTTCTAGTATGTTATAATCTGACAATAGTCTTAGTTCAAGACACCTTGAAGATCTAACGGGTGTCCAGGGTGTCTGGTTTAAGACTGTGTGAAGAGAGGCTCAAGATGAAGGTCTTGGTTACAGGTGCGACGGGGTTGATCGGTAAAGAATTGGGGCGTGAGCTTGTGCTGGCGGGACATCAGGTTGCTGTCCTGGTTCGTCGGCCCGAAGGTGTTGCCAGTCGGCTTCCATTTCCGGCGGAGATCTTTTCCTGGCGAGAATTGAGCGCGGACACGCCCTCTGACTCCTTTTTGGAATCGATGTCGAAGGTCGATGCGATTGTGCATCTTGCCGGTGAGTCGATTGCGGAGGGGCGCTGGACTGAGGCTCGCAAGCGCGCGCTTCGAGAGTCTCGTGTGGATCTGACGGAAAACTTGGTCACGTTTGCGCGCGCCAAAATGCCGAAGCTTCAGGTTTTTGTTCAAGGTTCGGCGCTTGGGTATTACGGAGACCGTGGCGACGAGAGCCTCGACGCGTCGTCCTCGATGGGCCAAGGGTATTTGCCGGAACTCGTGCGCGACTGGGAGGGTGCTTCGCAAGAGCTTAAGCGCGCTGAGTTGCGTATGGTCACAGTCCGAACAGGCGTCGTGCTGGCACGGCAAGGTGGCGCACTACAGAAGATGCTCCCGATTTTCCGTCGTGGCCTCGGCGCCCGTTTGGGCTGGAGCGGTGGGCAGTGGATGTCATGGATTCATCTTACCGACATCGTCGGTCTCATTCGCTGGTCACTTGAGACGCCTACGGTGGAAGGCGTGATTGAAGGAACGGCGCCCTCGCCGGTTCGCAATCGTGAGTTTACCGACGGATTGTGCAAATCGCTGGGTGTGATTCAGGGGCCGCCAGTTCCGGCGCTGGCGTTACGGGCGCTTTTTGGAGAGATGGCGGGAGTGCTGCTGGAATCAACGAAGCTGATTCCGCGCCGTGCACAGGAGCTTGGTTACAAGTTTCGCTTTCCGGAATTTGCGGCAGCGATCGAGGATCTTGTGCAGCCGCTTCGTGGTCGAACCTACGAAAAGTTTGAAGAGCAGTGGGTGCCGGTTCCGGTTGAAAAACTCTGGCCGTATTTTTGTGACGAAAAAAACTTGGAGGCGTTGACGCCACCGATGCTGCGTTTTGAGGTGTTGGGAAAATCAACTCCTGAGATTCAGGCGGGGACGTTGATCGATTATCGCCTGAGCTTAAACGGTCTTCCATTTGGTTGGAAAACTCGGATCGAGGATTGGGTCCCGAATCAAAAGTTTGTCGATCTGCAGCTGAAGGGGCCGTATTCGCTTTGGCATCATACACATGAGTTTCTGCCAATGGCGGGGGGGACACTGATGCGTGATCGAGTTCTGTTCCGTTTGCCGATGGGATTGCTGGGGGATTTCGCTGCCAGCTGGAAGGTCGTGCGCGATGTCGACAGCATTTTTCAGTATCGAAGAAAAGTCATCCATGAGAAATTCGGTGAACGTTAGTCCACCGAGAAATTGACGGCGACACTTGTCGCGCTACTTTGGGAGCTTGGCTTGAGCGCAAATCCGACTTTTCACTCGCGCATTCGAGTGGCAACTTTGGCCATCGGCACCGAACTCACGGATGGGCAGGTCCTTGACCGAAACTCGAAATGGCTTTCGGAGGCTGTGCTCGAGACGCTTCGTTTTGAATGTGAAATCATTGAACACCGATGTGTTCCTGATGATCGAGAAAAAATCCAAGCGGGGCTTCGCGATCTCTGCCGCCAGGCGGAATTGGTTTTGGTCACGGGTGGCTTGGGTCCGACCAGTGACGACTTCACGCGCGAAGAGATCGCGACTTTTTCGGGAGCGCCGCTTGAATGGTCGGAGGACGCGTGGGCCTGGGTGCAGGAACGACTTAAGCAGCGTGGCGCGATGGTCTCGGAGAATCAAAAGCAGCAGTGTTATTTTCCGAAGGGCGCAAGCTTGCTAAAAAACTCGCAAGGCACCGCTTATGGATTTTGGCTTCCGCAGGAACGTTCGAAGGGGCCAGCAGATGGCGCCGTTGAGACAGTCCTGATTTCGATGCCCGGTCCGCCGACGGAAATTCGTGCGGTCTGGGCGGAGGGGCTAAAGGATCGGCTTCTTGGCTGGGCGATGGCGTGGCGCAAGCAGGTCACCGGCCAAGGTGGGGCGCCGCAGGCCCGAAGCCTTCATCTCGTGCGCACGATGGGGATTGGCGAGGGAGCGCTTGCGAGTGGTGTTGAAGAAATCGTGGCAGAAGTTCAGGCGCGATTTCCTGATTCGGGACCGCTAGCGATGGGATATCGCGCTCACGTGCCTTATGTGGAAGTGAAGATCTGGTCCGAACCCCAGCAGATTGATCAGGTGACAGCGTTGTTGACCGAGATTCGAAAACGGTACCGCTCGATGATCGTGAACGAGGGAGATGTCGACGTGGCCGACGGTTTCATCAACCGGGTGGTTCGCAATGAGATGCGAAAAGTTAGAACACTGGTTGTGGATGAAGTGACGGATGGCGAGTTTTTTAGACGCATCCAAGAGCGGGCTCGCGTGCGATCGGAAGTTGGCGAGGAGAACCGAACGCTGCTGGAGGCGCTTCAGCAGGACATGGCCTATTTTCAAGGTTCGCAGCATTGGCGCTCCGGGCTCAACTCGGTTGCACAAGCAGCCGATATCGAAACATTTTTTCTGGAGCAAGGGAGCAATTCCCGGGAGCTTGTGCTAAGGGTCGGCACGGAAGCGCGTGTCTTGGAACTGCCGGCGTTGGCGTCAGCGTTGAAATCCGAGCGGGGCTCCAAGTGGGCCACTGAGATCGCGCTTCGTGAGTGGTCAAAGTAGGACAACTTCTTTTTTTCGACAATGCAGTTGGGACAACAAGTATGAAACCTCGTTTTTTTCACAGTGATCCCATCGACATGGCTCCCTATGGCGGAACGGGCTTTCACTTTTCGGCCACGGATGTCCTGACGCACTTGGCGCCGCGTTTGACGGCCGAACGTTGGGCGAAGATTCAAAAAGTCGTGGCAGGTCGCACCTGCGATGTGACGGCCGTGCTTGAGAATATTTACGATCGCGGCAATACGTCGGCGGTGATGCGTTCGGCGGAAGCCATGGGCTTTCAAAACATTCACATCATCGAGCCAGGTGAGAAGTTCAAAGAGGCCAATCGTGTGACGGCCGGTGCCGACAAATGGCTGGATGTCGCCAAGTTTCGGGAAACCCCCAGCGCGATCGAGGCGCTGCGAGAACGCGGTTATCGCATTCTTGCGACCCACCTGGATGCCAAGGCCAAACCTTTAGAGGAAGAAGACCTGACCAGGCCAATTGCGATCGTTTTTGGAAACGAAAAGGATGGAATTTCACCTGAGATGCAAGCCATGGCTGATCAGACCGTGATTCTGCCGATGCGGGGTTTTGTTCAGAGTTACAACATCTCCGTCGCGGCCGCGATTGCGTTTCAGACGATCTCCTCGGCTCGTGCACGTGCAGGGCTCGGTGGAACGCTGTCCGCTGACGAGCAGCGGCTTTTGCAAGCGCACTACGTGCTGCGAACGCTGGACAACCCCTTCGAAATTCTACGCCGTCTCACCACAGCATGAGCCCAGAGGGCGAAACGACATATCTCCCAATCTTTCCGTGCTCCTGCACGGAAAGCAGTGCAGCCCAGAGGGCGAAACGACATATTAGAACGCTTCTAGCTCGCGAATGGTGAGATCGTTGCGCGCGCGCAGGTCTCGAAGGTTTTGCAGCTCTTTTTGCAGCTTCTGCTGTTGCGTTTGATTTTGCCGCTCGGAGCCTGCTTGGCGGCTGAGAGCATCAGAAAGAATCGAGCCTCTCGATGGGGGCGAGCCCGGGGTGGAGGCGGTAGCGGCCGCCAGTTGGGCGATGCGCTCGTCAATTTGAGCTTCAATGACGGCATTTTTTCGCTCGAGCTCGGCGATCTGCGCGCCGATTTTAAAGCGGCGCAAGAACTTCGCCTCCATGTGGGCGGGGCAGATTCCTGTGTATTCGACTCCCGAACGACCGGCGTCGAAACCTCGCTCTGGCGTGCAGTATTCGATCAATCCTTTTTGCCACCCAGCCTGGTAGAGATCGGCATCGAACTCTCGCCCCTGCGAGAGGCAACGGCCCACATAGGCGCTCCGCTCTTGTGTCGTGCCGCTGATGCCATCAACGCGCCCGACTTCGAACCAATCCGCGTGACCGCACGGGTCGCCCGACACGGCGGGGTTGCGGACCTTGCCCAAGCCACGTCCCACCGTTTCGCAACCGAGAAAAATGAGGCACAAGCTGAGAAGGCAAATGGGAACAACTATCTGTCTGATCGAGCGGTTCGGCATGCCCTGAATTTGACCGATTCGAGGGCGAATCGTCCACCTCGAAAGCCAAGTTGGGCATGGGCTAGGCGGATTTGTGGAAAGGCGACAAGGTGGAGGCGGAAGCGCTGCGTAAGTCCCTTCTCGGAGAGGGAAAAGTTTGCGAAGTTTTCGCGGAAAAGGCAGGTTGCAGCCATGCATATTGGGCTCCTCCACGAATCGGACTTACCCCCGCGAACTTACGGCGGAATTGAGAGAATTGTCGTCGCTCTTTCGAGGGCTTATATCCGCCGCGGTCACACGGTCACGGTGATCTGCCGAAATGGCGATGCGGAGAAGATTGCCGAGCATCCCGAGGACGCTCGGGCCGGGCGACTCAAAGTTCACAAGCTTCCATCTGATTATCACTATCGTCCGCCGAAAGAGTGGCTCCCGAAACTCGACTTCTTACATTCCCATCAGCCGCTTGTGTACAACGGCTCGGACGAGTTTCGTCCGCCGATGCCATTCTTGGTGACGATTCATGGAAACGGAAGCGCGCAAGAAAACTACTACAGAAACACGGCGTTTTTAAGTGAGTCGCACGCCGCCAATCATTCGGCGAAGTACTTTGTTTACAACGGGGTGGATCCCACTCGTTACACGTTTCAATCCAAGAAGGACGATTACTTTGTGTTTTTGGCGCGCACCACATGGCGCGTGAAAAACGTGAAGACGGCGATCGCGTGGGCGCAAGACTTAGGTGTGCGTCTTGAGATCATGGGTGGCAGCGGTGTTTCGCGCGGAAAGATTCACTACAACGGTCTTGTCGACGAGCCGGAGAAGGTGAAGCTTCTCGCGGGTGCGCGCGCTTTGATTTATCCCACCAATTGGAACGAACCATGTGCCGGAGCGCCACTAGAAGCGTTGGCTTGCGGCACGCCAGTCATCGCAACTCCCAACGGCTGCATGCCGGAGCTAGTTCGCGAAGGCACTGGCGTGATCTGTTCCAATTACGACGAGTTGCTGGCGAGCGCTGAAAAAGTGAAGGCCTTGCGACCAGAAGATTGTCGGAATTCTGTCGAGACGTTTTTCAGCGATGAACGCATGACCGATGACTACTTGAAGCTTTTTGAAAAGGTCATTGCGATGGGCGATCTCGATCATCAGCCGCGGTGGTCGGAAGAGCCACAGAAGGTGGAGCTTCTCTACAAGCCCACGGTGTTCAACCGACTGCGTTTGGCGATGACGGGCAAGATTTAGAGTCCTGTTTGAAATTCTGAAAGGTGACGCGATGAAAGTCTTTATCACGGGCGGCGCAGGGTTTATCGGAAGCCAGATGGCGGAAGTGTACCTTCGTGAAGGCCACGAGGTCGTTTGTTACGACAACCTGGTTTTGGGGAAGCGCGAATTCTTAAAGGGCTGTTTGCAGAATCCGAAGTTTCGATTTGTCGAAGCCGACCTTCTGGATCTCGACCGGGTGGTGGCGGAGATCGCCGGCTCGGACTTGGTGGTTCACTTGGCTGCCAATAGCGACATCTCTCAAGGTGCAGAAAAATCGGATGTGGATTTGAAAAATGGCACCATTGCGACCTTCAACACGCTTGAGGCGATGCGCCGGGCAAAGGTGCGCAGCCTCTTGTTTGCGTCGACGTCGGCGATTTACGGAGAGGCTTCGAAAAAGCCAACGCCAGAAGATTACGGGCCGCTGTTTCCAATTTCGTTTTATGGTGCAAGCAAACTTGCGTGTGAGGGATTGGTTTCGGCGTTTGTGCACAACTGCGGATTCCGCGCTGTGGTCTTCCGCTTTGCCAACATCGTGGGGCCACGTTCGACCCATGGGGCGATTCACGATTTCATCGGACGTTTATTGAAAGATTCGACGGTGTTGAAAGTGCTGGGTAATGGCACCCAACAGAAATCGTATCTGCATGTCACGGACTGTATCGATGGGATGCGTTTTGCTTG
>CAKQVW010000036.1 GCA_934277865.1 uncultured Pseudobdellovibrionaceae bacterium
GCATATCCTCATCAACAATGCCGGCATCACTCGCGATAAGTCGTTCGGAAAAATGACACATGAAGACTTCGAAGCCGTGATCGACACCAACCTGACCGGTGTTTTCAATTGCACGAAGTCGCTCATGCCGAAATTCGCCGACACGCCAGACAAGCGCATCATCTCGATCTCGTCGGTTGTCGCTCTCTATGGCAACTTTGGTCAGACGAATTATGTGGCAGCAAAAGCTGGCGTCATCGGCATGACTAAGACATGGGCACGTGAACTTTCTCGCAAGGGCTTCACCGTCAACGCGGTGGCTCCCGGATTTACGATGACTCCGATGGTGGAAGCGATGCCGGCTGAGGCACGAAAATCCATCGAAGAAAAAATTCCAGCAGGCCGCTTTGGAAAGCCTTCCGATATTGCGAATGCCTGCATGTTTCTTGCGTCCGACGAAGCTTCCTATATCAGTGGCACCGTGATTTCCGTCGACGGGGCTCTGGTCGTTTAACGACCGTGACGGATGGGAATCGCCCGGTGCGTGGGGCCCGGCTGCGAGACCCGACAAATACGATTCATAGATGAATCAAGAGGGGACTATGAACATCATCGCTCGCGCTCGAGAATTAAAATTCACGACCATCACAAGAATTTTGACCACCAGCCTGCTATCAGCAGCCACCTTTGCCAGCCTCGCCGAGGCAATGCCCGAAGCAGCCGATAAAGCTCGTGCGACAGATCGCCTCTCGGCCTATGAAACAGACTTTCAGCCAATCGTCTCCAAGGACACTCTGACCAAGCAAGAGCGCCTTCAAGCGTTCGTTAAAATTCGCGGACAGCGTGAGCTTTTTGTCGACTATCTGAAACCGTCCGCCGGCAAGCCCATTGTGGTGCTCCTCAACGGACTCACCTACCGCACGGGCGTGTGGGACAGCTTTGTGAAAGAGCTCAAAGGCGAAGGATTGGGAATCCTGCGCTACGATCCAATGGGCCATGGAAAAACAATGGCAAAAGCTGGCCGGCCCAGCGAGTCGATCGAAGCCGACGAACAAGTGAAAGACCTCAATTCGCTTCTTTCAACACTCGGAATTCGCAAACCTGTGCATCTTGTCGGCCTCTCTTATGGCGGTGCCATCGGCACGATGTTCACGTTGGCCCACCCGGCGAAAGTCGCGAGCCTGATTCTCATGGCGCCATTCACCAAGCCACTGGATAGCCAAGACCAACAGATTCGGCTTCATATCGCGCAAACACGGGCCATGTATCCCCTCAACCCAGCATCGGATGACGAACTTTATGATTTCTTCTTGAAGCAAATCGTCTACGCCACCTACCCAATGGTCGAGCCGATCGTTCTTGAACACCCATGGAAGCTCGAGTCGACGTTCCGCCTGGTCCAAGGCGTTCGCAAGTTCAAAGCTGAGGACGTGGTCGACCAACTTCCAGAGGCGTCGGTGCATCTCATGGTCGCCGAGTGGGACCAATATATCGCTCCAAAAATTCTTGAAGATCTTTGGAAGCAGATCCCAAAACGAGCGCGCCAAAGCCGTCTGATCATCAATCATTCGGAGCACAAAATCCCGGAAGCCATGCCCAGCTTTTCGGCGAAATGGGTTCGCCTGATCGTCGAAGGCGACGAGCGCCTCAAAGACGGCCGCACATGGGAAGGCGGAAGTTTCCTCGGCTATGCAGCCAGCGGAACTGAACGCATTAAAGTGAACTGATCTCGAGAAACTTGAAGGAGGCCTCGATGGCTCTTGTTGATCTCATGGGACACACGATGAACGCAGACGTTGTTCCCGCTTGCTTACCAATGGACACGATCTTTCTTCACGGCAATCTCGCCTCCAACACGTGGTGGGAACCATCGCTCGCGCTTTGGAAAGCACAGGCGAAGCCAGGCCTGGAAGGCCGCGCCGTCTTGGCCGAATGGCGCGGATGCGGAAAATCTGCCGCTCCCAAAAAAGAGGAAGAGCTCCATCCAGCTGCGCTTGCCGAGGACTACATCCAGCTTTGCTACAAACTGGGAATCAAAAAGGCGTGTCTCGTCGGTCACTCGACGGGCGGAATCATTGCCCTCTACGCGATGTTGAAAGCTCCTGAACTTTTTGATCGCGCCGTACTCTTAGATTCGGTGGGCGCCTCGGGCGTTCAGTTTGGACCAGAGATGTACGCGGCCTTCACACAAATGAGCGAAGACCGTTCGGTCTGCGAAGCCGTGATGAACGGCACGATTCATGGCAACGACGTTAAGTCGCCGCTTTTTCAACGCATCGTCGACGATGCGTTTGGTGTCGCGAAGATCAACTGGCACGGTGTGCCCCGCATGCTTCATGTCACCAACATGACGGCCGAGCTCGGCAAAGTGAATCACCAAATTCTGGTGCTTCACGGACAACACGATCCGGTTATTCCTCTAGAAACCGCGAAGGTTCTCACGGCCGGGCTACCAAATGCACGGCTGGATGTTCTGGAAAATAACGGGCATTCCGCTAACGTCGAAAGCCCCGAGCTCTTTGTGAAAAAGGTGAATGAGTTTTTGTTTCATCGCCCGTGATAAGCGGGCACGTTAGTGAAGGATGAGTTATGTCCGCCAAAGCCGTCATTAAAGGGATGGGGCTCTACGCTCCGCCAAACATTGTAGAAAACGAGTTCTTCAACAAGAAGTACGACCGCGACATCAACACCTTCTTGCTTGAGCAACGCAACATCAGGCAACGCCACTTCATGCTCCCCGAACAGGCGACCTCGGATCTCGTCGTCCCCGCTGCGGAAGAAGCTATGAAAAACGCGGGCATCACTGCCAAAGACCTAGATCTCATCATTGTCGCGACCGATACCCCCGACTATGTTTCCCCCTCGACGGCGGCTGTTGTTCAATACAAGCTGCAAGCCACTCGCGCCGGCACGTTTGATCTCAATACCGCATGCGCTGGCTTCGTGACGGCGACGGATGTGGCATCGAAGTACTTGGTTGCAGACGAACGTTATCAAAACATCTTGGTCGTCGGAGCGTACGGGATGTCGAAATACTTCGACTGGAACGATCACAAGGTCACCTCCGTTTTTGCGGACGGTGCCGGCGCCGCCATCGTCGGGCGCACCGACGACAATGAGACCGGAATCCTGGCCTCTCAGCTGGCAACCGACGGTCAGTATCACGACTATATGGGCATCTATGCTGGCGGTACGAAGTTCCCAATCTCCGAAGAAACCGTCGGCAAACGTATGCATCTCCTGCAGTTCACCAAACGAATCCCACCCGAAACCAACGGACGCATCTGGCCCGAACTAACAAACGCGATTCTCGACCGTATCGGAAAATCTGTTGGCGATGTCGATCACTTCTTTTTCACACAGATCAACATCGGCTCCATCGTTGAAACCATGGGCAAACTCGCAGCCCCGCTAGCAAAAGCTCACAATATCATGGACCGCTTTGGCTACACGGGCAGCGCCTGCATTGCGATGGCGATGGCGGATGCCGCCCGCCAGCACAAACTTCGAAAAGGCGATCTCGTCATGGTGCTAGGCTCAGGCGGCGGCATGTCGATGTCCGCGATGGCCATGCGATGGGGATACGACACCTAAATACTTCCAAACAGGAGCTTGGAGAAAATGAACGACGTCGGTGATTTTGATTGGCTAAAAAACTGGGCGCGACTTGCTCCACAAAATGTCGCGATTCAGGACGCTGATTCCGGAAAGTCACTGACCTATCGCGAACTCTACTATCTGAGCTGCCGACTTGCCGACACACTGGCCAAAGAGTACGGAGTCGCAAAGGGCGATCGTGTCGCGATGCTCGCCACAAACGAGATCGAAGCTATCCCGCTGTTTTTTGCGTGTCTTCGCACGGGTGCCATGCTGGTTCCCGTAAACTTTCGTCTCACGGGCCGTGAAGTGGAACACATCCTCGAGGATTCCGCGGCTCGCGTGATCGTCCTACAGAAAAACTTCCTCTCTCTCTTAGATGGCGTTTCGGTGAATGTGCGACCTGCGCACACCATACCATTTGAAGACTTCGCCGCAAATCTGCAGCGGGAACTCGAGGCGTTCCGACATTCAGGGCTCGAGAATCAACAGGTGCTCTCTTACAAGGCGCCCACCTGGCACTCTCCGCTGCGTGCCGAATCCAACGAACCCTGCATGATCCTCTACACCTCTGGCACAACTGGTGCGCCCAAAGGAGCCTGCATCACGCCAACGATGCTGCATTGGAATTCCATCAACACGACCTTGCGCCTCAATCTTTCACAGTCCGACGTCTTCGTGAGCTTTTTGCCCTTCTTCCACACAGGTGGATGGAACGTCCTGCTCACACCCTTCTTGCATCGTGGAGCGCGAACTGTGCTCACGAAAAAGTTCGATGCAAACCGAATTCTTGAGCTTTGCGAGAAAGAAGGAGCGACGATTCTTTTTGGCGTTCCGACAACGATGGAAATGATGGCTCACAGCCCACGTTTTCAAGAGGTGAAACTCGCCAAAGTTCGCTATGCGATTGTCGGTGGCGAACCGATGTCGATCGAGCTCATCAAAACCTGGCAAGACAAAGGCGTGCCCATTCGCCAAGGATTTGGCCTCACCGAATTTGGCCCCAACGTGTTTTCGCTGAACGAAGCGGACGCCATTCGCAAAATCGGCTCAATCGGATTTCCCAATTTTTATATCAAAACCAAAGTTGTCGACGATCATGGGAAAGAAGTTGGACCTGGCGAAATTGGCGAACTCCTGCTGTCCGGTCCCGTGTGTACGCCTGGCTATTGGAAAAACGAAAAAGCCACCAAAGAGTCCATCGTCGATGGCTGGTTTCACACCGGCGACCTCGTGCGCTTCGACGAAGAAGGCTATTTCTATGTAGCCGGCCGCAAAAAGGACATGTTTATCTCCGGTGGAGAGAACGTTTATCCGGTCGAAGTTGAACGGGTGCTGAGTCAAATTCCGGCAATTCGCGAGGTGGCCGTGATCGGCATCCCCGACGCGAAATGGGGCGAAGTCGGCTGCGCATGCGTGAGCCTCGTCGAGGGGCAGTCGATCACAGAATGCGACGTCCTTAGCCATTGCTCCGACAAGCTTGCGAAGTACAAGATCCCGAAGAAGGTGAAGTTCTTCCCAGAGCTCCCCAAAGGGGATTCCGGCAAGATCCTCAAACGTGAGCTGCGCGCCAGCCTCGTCTCAGTTTGAGACAGAGGCGCCACTTCCGACGTAGGTCGAGGTGAATCTCAGTCTGAATCGCTGTACTCTAGAGGAATGATGGATCGCTCAAAGAGCACTTTCTTCTGCCGCTTGGCCGCACTGCTTTTGCTATTGCTCTCAGCCGGCTGCCAAACTCCCCGCTACCGCGAGTTTGAACAAGTGAAAGTCGGAATGTCGAAGGAACAGGTGCTGACTGCGGCTGGAAACCCTTCCAGTCGCGATCGCAAACAGAGCGTCGACCGATGGACCTACAACCTCTACGATCACCCCGATGGCAAAGTGGTCCGTGAGGTGCATTTTTTAGAAGGTGTTTCCACCTACGTGGGCCCGAAGCCGGTCCCCACCATCAGCGCTGACCAACAAGACCAGATCAATGAGATCAAAAACAGAGAGGCTGAAGAACGGGAACGGGTCGACTACTCGAGCATTCACAAACAATATGAAATTCAGCGATTTATTCCGGTCGATAGCGAAGAAGCAGCACCCGTCACGATCGAACAAAAGTCCGACGGTGGCACTGCTCGCTAATCACTTCACCAATCGAATACGCTCGGGCTTTTCTTCGTCTTCAATGACGGAGGCTGGCGTGCGAATTTGCACCGGGCCTTCAGGAACAGCGATCGGATACACGATTTTCACCTGCTGACGAAGCCGATCCAACCGACCGTCGAGGCCAAACGCTTCCTCAATTTCCTCTAGCGACTTTAGGCGAACGGCCTGGTAACGGCGCTCTTCTTCTTGATCCCGATCGGGATGCTGAAAACGAACGTGCAGGCGTTCTTCTTCATAGTCGCGAATCGCTTTTGAGAGATCGCCGTGTTTGAAAGAAATCTGCTGGGTGACGAGTCTCACCTTCTCAGGATTTTCGAGGCTCTTTTTGTGTTCAATGAGGTCCGAAATTTCCTTTTCAAGGCTGCGGATCTTCGTCGCAAAGCTCGTCAATCGAGACTCGTGCTCCGTCCAGCGACACTTCTTAGCAGCATAAACAGGGGCCGCTTTGGGCTTTTCCGCCTTCGCAGCGCTGGCGGATGCTTCGGTGACCGCACCAACGATCACGGCCATCCCAATGGCAGAGGTCGCAAGTCTGTGAAACTCACGTCGAAGAATCTGGTTCCGAGATATCAAGCTCCGTAATCGCACTTTGCTCCCACCGAATCTGAACCGCGAGGTTCTTAATTCGATTGATGACGATCGTGGCCTTCACCGGACTGATGCGCTCTAAGCGCAATGTCCCACCACGAATCGTCGACATCACCGCACTCGCATCCCAGCCAAAACGCGAGTCCTGTAATGCTTGTCGGATTTCAGAGCGCAGATCTTTCGTGTCGATCCCGGAAATTGTCACGGTCACGACCAAAGACCCGTCCTTGGCGGAACTCAGTTCGCTATTGGCATAGGCCGAGATTCCAAGTGGGTCGTTTGGATCAGTTTGAGACGAATCCGTATCAGAAGCACCGGTGTCGTAACCCAAGAAGGCTTCCATATTGAGCTCTTCGGCGGGAGCCTCGGGCATCATCGGCAACGGCTCGACCGTAGGAACTTGTTCTGAACTGTTGTCCGTTGGCAATTGAGGCAATTGAAAGGCCCCGAGATCAAAAGGCTCAGGTTCGATTGGCGCTGCGGCCGCCGACGTTTCTGAAGGCGACGCTTCTGGCGGCAGCACCTCCGCTGGCGGCTCGTCACCCGCGGCGTGAGCAACGCCGTCCATGTCGACGAAGAGGACCACCGCGCAAGTCGGGCACGTCACCATGCCATAGTCGTCTTTCAACGGTGTCGAACACTTCGGACAGGTCGGTGTTGTCGCCATAGTTACCGTCTATGCTTGTCGCGCTCCATGCGACGACGATCGGCGCGAGAAACGCCGCCACCGCTACCACCACCCGATGGACCATCATCGGTCGGAGGGCCGAATGTGAGACGAGTCTTCTTCGGTTTCAGCGCTTCCAACTGCTCTTCTGCTTCCGCAACCTGCTCCGGAGCCGGACGGTGAGCCGGGCCGCTGCCCCCACCGCCGTTCATCTCTTGTGCGTACTCTGGTGGCGCACCGACATCCCCCTGAGGCGCCTCAGGCGAATTCAGTACGAGTTGGATCTTGAACAGCTTCTCAAGAGCCTCTCCACGCACAAATCCATTCATCTCTCCGAACATACGGAAGGCCTCTTGCTTGTATTCGACAAGAGGATCCTTCTGCGCATACCCGCGAAGTCCGATCCATTCGCGCATCTGATCCATACGCTGCAAATGCTCTTTCCAGCGCTGGTCGATTGTCTGCAAAAGAATCATCTTCGCAACTTGTAGATAGAAAGGCCCAAGGTGAGTCTTCTGGAACTCGAGACCCGCCAAAATCGCGGTCTTCACCTTCTCCACAACCTGATCTGCATTGATCGACTTTTCGTCGCCAAAGTCGACTTCGACGCCAAACTGCTGACGAAGAGCGACTTTCAAACCATCGAGATTCCAATCCCCTCGGTTTGATCGTTCGTCGACATGCGAGTCGAGAATCGAAGAAACTTGATCACCCAGCATCTCGCGAATGATTTCATCGATCTTTTCACCCTGAAGTACTTCGCGGCGAAGTCCGTAAATTGCGGTACGCTGTTTGTTCATGACGTCGTCGTAATCAATCAGGTGCTTACGAATATCGAAGTTATGCCCTTCGACCTTTCGCTGCGCGCCTTCAATCGAGCGCGAAACCATGCGTGCCGTGATCGGCTCGTCCTCTGGAACATTCATCATGTCCATGATCTTGCTAACGCGCTCACCATTGAACTTACGCATCAAATCGTCATCAAGCGCCAGGTAGAAACGAGACGCACCAGGGTCACCCTGACGTCCCGAACGACCACGGAGCTGGTTGTCGATACGACGCGACTCATGGCGCTCGGTCCCGATGATGTAGAGACCGCCAGCCGCAATCACTTCTTCTTTTTCCTTTTCGCATTGAGCGCGGAACTTCTTCAGCGCCTCTTGATACTCCGGAGACTCTGGGTCGGCGCCAAGCTGCCGAGCCAGGAATTCTGGGTTACCACCAAGTACGATATCGGTACCTCGACCGGCCATGTTCGTTGCGATTGTGCAGGCGCCCTTACGCCCCGCCTGAGCGACAATTTCCGCCTCTTGCTCGTGGTGTTTGGCATTAAGAACTTTGTGCGGAACGCCTGCTTTCTTCAAATATTGCGAGAGCAATTCCGACCGTTCGATGGAGACGGTCCCAACGAGAACCGGCTGACCTTTGGCTTGGCACTCTTTGATATCACGAACGATTGAGGTGTACTTGCCGTTGGCATTTTTGAAGACGACGTCTTCGTAATCCACACGTTTGATCGGACGATTCGTCGGAATAACCGAAACATCGAGACCGTAGATCTTCTTCATCTCCACAGCTTCTGTCTCGGCCGTACCAGTCATACCGGCCAGCTTTTTATACATACGGAAGTAGTTTTGGAACGTGATGGTCGCCAGCGTTTGGTTCTCGTTTTTCACCTTCACGTTTTCTTTGGCCTCAACGGCCTGGTGAAGACCATCACTCCAGCGACGGCCTTCCATCAATCGACCCGTGAATTCGTCGACGATGACGATCTCGCCATCCTTGATCATGTAGTCGACGTCGAGGTGATAGAGGTGATGAGCCTTCAGGCCCTGATAGACATGGTGAATAAGTTCAATGTTCTGCGGATCGTAGAGGTTTTCGATCTTGAGAAGCTCTTCAACCTTCGAGTTCCCCTCCTCAGTGAGAGCCACCGTACGCGACTTCTCTTCCATCGTGAAGTGCTGCTCTTTTTTGAGGTGCGGAATGATCGCGTTGATCATGTAGTACTTGTCCGTCGAATCTTCCGCCGGGCCCGAAATGATCAGCGGCGTGCGGGCTTCGTCGATCAGGATCGAGTCACACTCGTCGACGATCGCAAAGTTCAGCGGACGCTGAGCGAACTCGCTTAAGTCGAACTTCATGTTGTCGCGAAGGTAGTCAAAACCCAATTCGTTGTTCGTGCAGTAGGAGATATCGGCGCGGTACGCGCGAAGCTTCTCTTCTTCCGACTGGCCGTGCACGATGACATCCGTCGTGAGCCCCAACCATCCATAAAGACGACCCATCCATTCGGCATCACGTGTGGCGAGGTAGTCGTTGACCGTGACGATATGAACGCCCTTGCCTTCGAGAGCATTGAGATACGCCGGCAACGTTGCAACCAGCGTTTTCCCTTCTCCGGTTCTCATCTCCGCAATCGAACCACGGTGGAGAATCATTCCGCCGATGAGCTGCACATCATAGTGACGCATTCCCAGCACTCGACGACTTGCCTCACGACAGACGGCAAAGGCTTCCGGCAAAAGCGCATCCAGCGATTCACCTTTGCTAATTCGCTCCTTGAACAAAACCGTCTGGTTCTGAAGCTCGGAATCCGACATGGCTTGGTAGCGCGGCTCGAGACTGTTGATTTGAGAAATGACTGGTCCAAGGCGCTTCATTTCGCGCTCGTGAGCCGTACCGAAAACTTTGGTGAGAACAGCGTTGATCATAGCGTATACACTACCTTTTCCATGACCCGGGAGGCACCCGAGAAATCGGAGTCTTAGGGCGCCGCATCGACCGGGAGGCAGGCCTGGCGCATAAGCTCAAACACTGTGACCGCCACGGCGTTTGACAAGTTCAGGCTACGCACTTTCCCAGGCATCGGGATTTTAAGTACTTTGGACGGGTCCAAAGCTTGGGCCTGGTCTTTCAAACCAACCGTTTCCTTCCCAAAAACCAGCCAATCTCCGCGTTGGAACTGGACCTCATGAATCGAGGTCTCGCCCCAGGTCTCGATGTAGAAAACTCGGCTTGGATCGTAGTCGGCTGCCACGCGGGCCGACCAAGTCGCAAAGTCCGGGTGTACATCCATCGCCAGATCCTGCCAGTAATCGAGGCCGGCTCGTTTGACCCTCGACTCCGTCAGTTCGAAGCCCAACGGCTGGACGAGGTGAAGCTCCGACCCGGTCCCGACACACGTGCGGCTGATGTTCCCCGTGTTTTCCGGAATCAAAGGCTCCACCAAGACCACCCGGCAAAGCGGGTCGGCCAGCCGTTGCTGCGGCGGAAGAAAATCCCTCTTTTGGGGGGGCATCTTTTTGGGGGTGCCTGACGGCTCTGAAGGTCTGGACATGGCGAGGTTATGACACAGCTCGCTCGATTTCGGGAGCCCTAGCTCTATCTATTGGGAAACCTTCTCACTGTTCGGAGTTTCTTTTGACTCCGATGGCGAGTGGCTCCTAATTTGAAGTCCCGAGTACATGAAAAAGATCGAAGCCATCATCAAGCCATTCAAACTGGACGATGTTGTAGAAGCTCTGTCAGAGATCGGCGTCGAGGGAGTCTCGGTTTCCGAAATCCGCGGGTTTGGACGACAAAAGGGCCGTGCCGAAATTTATAAAGGCGCGGAGTACGTCGTCGACTTTTTGCCAAAAACCAAACTGGAAATCGTGGTCAACGACGACCTCTGCGAAGCGGCGGTCGAAGCCATCGCAAAAGCCGCCAGAACCGGCAAAATCGGCGATGGCAAAATCTTCGTGATGAATGTGGAGAGCGTGCTTCGCATTCGCACCGGAGAAAAGGACGAGTCGGCGGTCTGAGAGCTCAGGCACCGAGCGTTTGTTCACATGAAAAGAATGATTGTGGGAATCCCCGCCACAGGCATTTGAAACCGATCCGAGGAAAAGGAGAGACTATGTCCCCGGTTGAAGTCATTGAGTTTGCGAAAAAAAATGGCGTGAAGATGGTCAATTTCAAGTTTGTCGACATGCCCGGCCTCTGGCAGCACCTGACAATCCCACTTCACCAACTCGAACCTGAGGTCTTTGAAAACGGTCTCATGTTCGACGGCAGCTCAATTCGTGGCTGGCGCAACATCCACGAATCCGACATGATGATCAAACCAGATCCTAAAACGGCTCGCATCGACCCGTTTATGGAAGTTCCAACCCTCTCTTTGCTTTGCGATGTACACGTTCCAGAAACGGGCGAACCCTACAATCGCGACCCTCGTCAAATCGCAAAGAAGGCCATGGCCTATCTGAAGTCGCTCGGCATCGCCGACACCGCGTTCTTTGGACCTGAGGCAGAGTTCTTCATTTTCGACGACATTCGCTACGAACAAAACCAAAACAGCGCGTTTTACCAGATCGATTCGGACGAAGCGCACTGGAACACCGGCCGCGACGAAGGCAAGAACCTCGGCTACAAAACCCGCCCCAAAGAGGGCTACTTTCCCGCGCTTCCTCACGACACACATCATGATCTTCGAACAGAGATCTGCTTGGAGATGGAAAAAGTCGGCATGATCGTCGAGCGTCAGCACCACGAAGTCGCAAGCGCCGGCCAAGGCGAGATCAACTTCCGCTTCGACAAAATGATCGAGACCGCAGACAACTTGATGTGGTTCAAGTACATCGTGAAAAACGTCGCTCGCCGCCACGGCAAAGCCGCGACGTTCATGCCAAAGCCAATCTTTGGCGACAACGGCTCGGGCATGCATTGCCACATGTCGCTCTGGAAAGATGGTCAAAACCTCTTCGCTGGCGACAAGTACGCAGGGCTTTCACAAGTGGCTCTTCACTTCATCGGCGGGATCTTAAAGCATGCACCAGCCATGTGTGCGATCACAAACCCATCGACAAACTCCTACAAACGCCTCGTGCCTGGCTTCGAAGCTCCGGTTCGTCTGGCCTACAGCTATCGCAACCGCTCGGCTGCGCTTCGTATCCCCAATACGGGAACAAGTCCGAAGGCAAAACGGATCGAGTTCCGTACGCCAGATCCAGCGGCGAATATTTATCTCTGCTTGGCGGCACTCTTGATGGCGGGTATCGACGGGATCCAAAACAAGATCAACCCGGGCGACCCTCTCGACAAAGACATTTACGGCCTCAGCCCACAAGAGCTGGCAAACGTACCTTCGGTACCGGCGACTCTCGACAGAGCGCTTGAGCATCTCAAAGAAGGTTCTGCCTTCTTGCGCAAAGGTGATGTCTTCTCGGAGGACTTCATCGACACGTGGATCGACTACAAGTACTCGCGCGAAATCATCCCGATGCAACAGCGCCCATCGCCTTACGAGTTCATGCTGTACTTCGATACTTAAATTGACTGCCGCGGGCGCCGCTAGTTTGCACCGCATTAGGGGTCGCTCCAAAAGGGCGGCCCTTTTCTTTTCTCCGGTGGAAAGTCAAAGAATGTCCGTTGACCATTCTGCTCGGAACAGATTAGCTCGTTAGCTATGAAAGACGAATTTATTCCATTTCTCGCGTACGAATGGCTGCAAGTTGAAGACGGTTCCGTCACAATCGGAATCAGCGAAGAAGGACTCGAAGAGCTGACAGAAGTATCAGCGATCAATCTTCCCGCCGAAGGCGAAGAGATTGGTGCGGACGAAGTCTGCGGAGAAATTGAAACAGATTCGGGCCCACTCAATCTCTACAGCCCAGTCGAAGGCAAGGTCGTCGAGATCAACGCGGCCGTTGTTGAGAATCCTCAATTGCTGTTCGAAGATCCATACGGCGACGGTTGGCTTTTCCGCGTGGAAGCCAATGACCCCGAAGATCTCGATGAGCTGACCAACGCCGATTCGGGCGACGACGAGTAATCCACGTCCTGCTTTGGAAATAAAAAAACCCGGCTCATGGCCGGGTTTTTTCGTTGCGCGCTTTACGCGGCGCAAATCAAAAAACAAGGAGGTACCCTAAGCGGATTTGGGGGTGCTGGGGGCCGCGGCTGGCAGCGAATGGCTGCTTGGCGCCACGCGCTCGTTCACGTCTGTTTCTTGCCATGCAAGAGCAAGTGAGTCGGACATGCGTGTGACCGCTGTGTAATAAGTCGTCTCAACCGAGAGGAGCGTGTTCAGAACACCCATCAATGCCGAGAGACCGATACCCACGATCGACTTGATCATCGCTGCCGAGATATGAACGAGGAAACCGTCCATGACCTTTTTCGTGTTCTCGATATTGCTCAAGTCCATGTTACCAAGCTCAGGTAGACCTGCTGCGATCCCCATGAACGTACCAAAGATCCCGAGGACGAGGAAAAGTCCCGGCAACGTTGCAAGCAACTCGTTGATTGTCGAAATCGGAAGAATACCAAACACACGCGAGAAGTACGGATTGGTATCGAACGAAGAACGAACGATATCTTGGAAGTCCGCGCGACCCGAACGCTCGACACTTTTCTTGAGATAACCGACATGCACGACAAGTTCTTCAACAAATCGCTGAAGAGCCGCGTGAAGCATGAACAAACGATCCGCAAGTGACTCGACTTTGTCGAGGCTGCGAAGTTTGTAACGGTCGTTGATCTCAAAACATTCGAGATACGTCTTCTCAAGGAGCGCTCGAATCAAACGCGAGAATGATCCTACGCGAGGAGCCTCGCCTTGTGCGACCGCACGCAAATAGAAGTGCAGGCGGACCGCAAATTCCCGCGCAAAGCGCAACTTTGCGCGAATGACCCAGAACAACGAGACGCGCATAAACACCGCAATCACAAACATCACCAACATAATTGGTACGATGTTGTTCGAGGCCGTGTTGAACACGTTCGTCATTAACGCTTCGCTGACATTATCTTGCATTTCCATGACGGCTTATTCCTTCAATGTAAATCGTATGACGACGATTTGGTGTTTCTTACAGTTAAACTTCTCGCAATAGTTGGAATCCGCGCCCGAGCCCGCAGGGGCACGGTCCGCAGACAGGTAACTTCGTCCCGAGACTTTCACCAGCGGCAAAAGATCGCGCTGCTTGTCGAACGTGATCTTCTTCGGATCGAATGCAAAGTCGAAGATCGAGCGGGCACGACGATAACTCAAGTCCATGTTGTAGTTGACCGCCGCACGATCTCGAGCGGCCATCGACTGAGGATCGACGACACGTCCCTGGAAGGTCGGCGATGCGAATCCCACGATCTCGACAGTGTCGAGCTTCCGAGCGATCTCGCTGTTCTCGAACAAGCTTTGTGCGTAAACCGGAAGCGTCTTGCGAACAACCGCAACCATACCC
>CAKQVW010000037.1 GCA_934277865.1 uncultured Pseudobdellovibrionaceae bacterium
TCGGGTCAGCAAAAACGTATCGTGTGGCCTGGTGGAGATTCGTACGGCCCATCCAAGAACGAGCGGCGGGTGCCATTGGCAGTTGTGTACGTCCATGGTTTTTCGGCCGGTCCGCTGGAACTCGAGCCGACGATTTCGACTTTGGCTGCTGAGCTCGCGGCCCCGCTTGTGCTGACGCGACTCACTGGTCATGGACTGGAAAACTCGGGTGGTGCTGCCAGCGAGGCGATGGCGCAGGTTCGCGCCCGAGATTGGTGGAAGGACATCCATGAAGCCATGGCAATCGGCAACCTGCTCGCGCATCGTGTGCTGTTGATTGGAACATCAACCGGAGCAGCGTTGGCATTGAGCTACGCAGACATCAATGCGCAGCGAGGGGAGTCCGATGGCCTAGCCGGGTTGATCCTGCTTTCGCCCAACTACCGCGTGCAGGCTTTCGGTGCGTGGCTCTTGGAGGCCGCACTAGGCAGATGGCTGGCGACGATCTTTCTTGGATCCGAGCGCGAGTTTGCGGCAGTCAACGAGTTGCATGCCGAGAGATGGACGACGCGATATCGATCTGAAGCCGTGCATGAGATGTTGCTCGTGGCTAAACGGGCGCGTGATGTGAAGATCGAATCCTTGTCGATGCCGGTGCTGACCGTGTACGCGCCAGAAGAGACGGTGGTGGATACGTCGGAGATCGGAAAACGCGCGGCACTCTTTCAAAACCCCAAGTCGCAAACCCTGGCCGCAGACTGGTTAAAGCGCCATGAATTGGCAAGTGCGACCTTTCACCCCGAGCTCGTGCCTCGCTTGGTCGAGACGTTACGTCTTTGGGTGCGGCGTTCGGTCGAGATCGAGATCGGCCCTGGGGAAGACTAGGCAGAATCGCGTGGCCGGTGAGCTGCGATCGTAAATGAGCTCGGCGCCATTGGCTCTCGCTAAGCGCTGGCTGATGGTGAGTCCAATCCCGGTCCCGAGTCCAATTGGTTTTGTGGTGAAAAACGGATCGAAGAGATGTTCGGCAACGTCATCCGCAATTCGAGGTCCGCCGTTGAGTACCGCGACTTCGACGTGCGAAGCCGTCTCGCGAACGACAACTTTGATCCACTTGTTGGCAGGATCCATCTCCGGTTGAGATGTGATGGCGTCGTGGGCATTGTTGAGCAGGTTCATGAGAATTTGTGAGACTTGTACGGGGCGAGCCAGAATGACCGCATCCTCGGGCTTGATATCAGTCTGGATGTCGATCGATGCCAGGCGCAAACGTTCGTAACAGATGTCCAGTGTTGAATCGATGATCGTTTTCACGGTCTCCGCTCCAATGGGATCGTGATCACCGGATCGCGAATACACTCGCAGTGCGAGAATCGTTTTGGAAATCCGATTCACCATTTCGATAATCTTCTGCGTGCTTTCGCGGATCGTGTCCGCTTTCTGGTGCGATGGATCAGTGTGGCCTTCGGAATTTTTATCGGCGGACTTTTCAGCTGACTTTTCTAGAAGTGCGGCTTTTCCAAGAATGACAGTGAGTGGGTTGTTGATCTCGTGAGCGATGCCGGCGGCCATTTCTCCGAGGGCGGCGAACTTGGCAGCGGAACTGAGTTCAGCAAAATTGGCGCGGAGCCGCTCCATCATTTCGTAAAGTCCACGGCTGAGGTACCCGATTTCGTCCCCGCGTTCACGAAGCGCGGCCGTGCGAGTGTCATTGATTTGCGACGCTGGCGCCGATAGGTCGAAGCTTTTGATGACAGCGGTCATAGCCTCAATCGGGTAGAAGAGTGAGTCTGACAGCCAGCGATTTAGGAAATAGGTGAGCGCGATGAGGCCGATAAAGAGCGAGACCACCATGTAACGAAGTAAAGTGATGGGATAGTTGATGTCCTCTTTCGGAACTCGGTAGGCAAGGGCCCATGACCGCGCTTCGGAACCTGGGCTGCGCTTTTTGAAAAGTGCTGTGAATGTGTTCGCGGTTTCAATAAACTTCGCGGACTCGGTATCGTCAAACGTGCTTTGAGCCAATGCTTCAGGTGGCGCTTTGGCGCGTCTCTCGAGATCCGCCAGCGAGTCCATCATGACGCCTTGAGGTGTAATGCCCTGCAGATCCATTTTTGAAAAGATGCGGATGCCATCGCTGGAGAAGATCTGCACATCTGCACGTACGTGCCCAAGCGTAGATTCACTGAGGCCAGAGAGCCCTTGTTGAAGATAGACCAATGGCACCGTGGCCGATACAAATCCGATTAAGGGTCCGCCAGGTCGTTTGACACGAGAGACGATAAAGAACGACGGCCGAAGCGGATTTGAGAATTCGAACATGTAGACAGGTTCATCCGATCTTTCGGCCTCGTCGAAGAGGTGACGAGGTGAACCTGGCTCGCCGAGGTCGGTACGATTGAGATCGATGCGACGTACGCGGTCTGGTCCATAAAAGCTGATCGACTGGTAGGACTGGAAATAGTTTCGATAGTCGTTGAAGCGCGATTCGATCTGATCGTAATGAAGCTCACGAAAGAAAAACGTGCTCCGGCTTAAAGTTTTTTGTTCGGCCAGGCGCAGCTCGAAAAACTGTTCGACGACGTTCACGGCCTGTCGGCTAGTGGCGCTGATTTCACGAAGTGCGAGGATGTGAAGATACTGTTCGGCGAAAACGAAGAAAGTCGTTCCCAAAATCGCCGCAGTTGCGCTGATCATTGTGAGATTAAAAATCAAAAGCCGAGAGCGAATTTTCACGGTTCACTTCCGTTTTTGGAGGCGTCATTGGTTTCGATTAAAAGACTCTCATCGTAGATCTGGCGAAGAGGTGTCGGATCGAGGACCGAACGTGGGTCGCGGTCGCGGTGACGGATGCCACGCATCAGGAAAAAACGATGAATCGATTGAATTTCTTGTTCCAGCAGGCCCCCGGGCTGAAAGACTTCGATATTCTGCTTGAGGTCAAGAAAGTAGGAGTCCATTTCTATAATGCGACGAACGTCTTCCAGCGGTGTTCCGTAAAACCGACTGATGAGTTCCCTAAAAAGTTTCGGATCTTCGTTTAACAATTTCAGGCCGCGAAAGTATCCACGCAGCAAACCCCTTGCGAGCTCCGGTCGCATCAGAACCTCTCGTCTCAGGATCATGCCTGAGATGATATCCTCGGGTCGCACGGCTGAACTCATCACTACGTGAAGCCCCATCTTGAGGCCGCGGCTGAGATTGGGCTCCCAGGTGTGGCCGGCATCGATTTTTCCGCTCATGACGGCTTCGGGAACATCGCGCGATTGCACGGTCTTAAACTGCACACTCTCGGGGTTGACCTTGTAATGCTCAAGCGCCCGCACGATGAAGTATTCCGCAAATGAATTGAATTCGCTGAGACCAATGGTTTTTCCGACGAGGTCCTTTGGTGACTTGAGGTTCTTTTTCGAAATCAGCATGTCTGTTTTGGAAAAGTCCGACACAAGCACCATGCGTACGGGAATATCCATGCTGAGCATGATGACGTAGTCCGTGAGGACTCCAAACGACCCGTGCACGCGGCCGGCTCTGACGTAATCAGACATCTCGCCCGTGTCGAGGAGCTTGATCAATTCGACATCGGAGTGGAAGGGGGCGAGCTCTTCGCGAAGGTATCCGGCGGCGTAAGCTGCGGTAAGCGGGTAATAGCCGACCCAGTCGATGGTGGCGATGCGAATCGGACCTTCGTGCGCTTTCGCACTTTGGCGAGCGGTTCCAACCTGAATGAGTTCACGCGCAAGATAGACACTCAGCGATAGCGACGAGAGCAGGATAAAGCCCCAGATCAGCATTGAGAAATTAAACCGACGTCGCCTCGCCATGATCTGTTTTATGGCGGAAACTGTATCAAATGTTAAGCGGTAAATCCGTGAAGTGCCTTGAGGCCGGTTTCGCGAGAGCTAGCGTCAATTAAGAACGTCACGCTCATGGGGCCTTGAAGGATCTCAAGGGCTTCGACGTTTTCGCCTTTCAGACGTTCCGCAAAGCGTACCACGAGGTCTGTGGTGTACGACCCCTGGCAGGTCGCCGTGATTGTCGAGTACCGTTTTGCATCGAACTGAAAGTTCGAATCGGCCTGAAGGCTGCTCACCTGTGCCTCAAGAGATTCGGCCGGAGAAGTGATCAGAACCTCCGACATGTTTCCAGATCCCGGCAGTCGTGAAGCATGCAGAATCTGGGGAAGCGGCAACGAGTTTTTTAAGAGATGAGACTTCATGCTCTGCAGGGCGGCTTGTAGATCGTTGGTTTTGATTTGTAGCTTGCGGACATCGGCGTGGCTGTTGACGGCCAAGACGCGGTCATTTTCAAAACTGTTCATCGCATTCTCCATTTTGATATCAGTTCCAGTGCCGATCGCAGCCTCTGCCGAGACCTTGTCGTCGTGCGCAAGAGCCACTCGAAGCGGGACTTTGTGGGTGGCAGCCAGCTCGACGCTTCGGTAGTGCAAGACTTTTGCTCCCCAAAATGTCATGTCGAGAAGCTGCTGATGGCTGAGTTCCGGTAGGACTCGCGCATTGCGAACGATGCGAGGGTCAGCCGACATCACGCCGGGCACTTCTTTGAGGATTTCGCAACGGTTGGCTGAGAATGCGGCAGCCATGGCAACGGCGGTGACGTCTGTTCCTCCGCGGCCCAGTGTCGTGATTTCTTTTGTGCGAGGAGAAACGCCCTGGAAGCCGGCGAGAATGACGACGTGGCCCTTGGTGAGCTCCTCTTGCACGCGAATCGATTTGATATCGATGATTCTGGCATTGGAGTGTGTTTCATCCGTCAGCAACCCGGCTTGTGAACCGGTGAAGCTGATGGCTTTGGATTCTGGTACGAGCTCCTTCAGAGCATCGCTTAATGCCATCGAAAAAAGCGACATCGAAACCCGCTCGCCGGTGGAGAGCAGCATATCGAGTTCGCGCCGATTGGGTTGCGGGCTAACCGAGTAAGCCAATTGAATCAGACCGTCCGTCGCAGCGCCCATGGCGCTGACCACGGCCAGCACGTTGGCCCCGGTCGCACGAAGCTCGGCCACCCGGCGAGCCGCGCTTTTGATGTGAGCGGGTGTCGCAAGGCTCATGCCTCCGAACTTTTGTACGATGAGAGGGCGTGTAGGGCTCGAGAGCGTCGACATGGTCTGTTCTGCTGATTGGTTGAGTTAGAGCGTCCTAGTTAGAGTGTGCTACGTTGAGGAACTGTGCTACCGCACTTCGCGAGCCTTTGGGAATCCGAATTCTATGAGATTTTACTTCCCGAGGGATAAAGCCTTTTAGAAGTTCAGGGTTCAGTTCGGTGAGCGAGCGTTCGCTGACGCCAAGGTGACTTGCCAGGGCGACAAGATCGGTTCCGCCGGGCGCGTCGAAGAACTCAAAAGAGAATGGCAGCTGGAAATCGAGATCTCGAAATCCATAAAGGGCGGGTGCTTTGGCGATCAACATAGCCGCCAACATTTTTGGAACGTAATTGCGTGTCTCCTCGGGAAGGGCACCGCGATCGGCCAGGTCCCAAAACGAATTGGTATTGTGGCGTTTGATCAGTCGGCGCACGCCGCCTTCGCCCATGTTGTAGCTCGCAGCCACGAGGTACCATGAACCAAACTGCTCAAAAAGATCTGACATATAACCAATCGCCGCCCGAGTCGCTTTCTCGAAATCACGGCGCTCGTCGATCCACCAGTCGATGCCAAGGCCGTATCGTTTTCCAGTTGGCGCAATAAATTGCCACATTCCCATGGCGTGAGCATGGCTGACCGCGCTCGAAGAAAATCCGCTTTCGATCATGGCGACGTAGGCGATGTCCGTTGGTAGGCCAGCGCGACTGAGCTCGCCTTGGATGTAGGGAATGTACCGCGTTGAACGCTCTAACCAGCGGCGAAAAGATGGCCGTCCCGTGGTCTGAAAATACCGAATCCACTTTCTCACGCGAGCATTGTAGGTGACTGGAAAATCGAAAATCAGATGAGCTTCGTCGACCTTCTGACGTGGTTTAGGCTGTGCCTGTACCTGAGCCTGAGGCCTCGGGCTGGATTCGATGGGGCCGGGTTGTTCGGTCAAGGCTTCTGGCTTCAACGTGCGGAAACCGGGATTCGATGAGGAGCCAAAGCTCGCGGCGCTGCGTGTGCCGGTTTGACTTGCGACGTTGATCGCGGGGAATGCGGAGAGTGACTCGTCGACGGGAGTTGTCGATTCTAAGATCAGCCAAGGACCAAAAAGATCGGGGCGCTTCGTTGTGAGATCTTGTGCGCCAAACGCGTACCGCGGTGTGAAGCGGACTGTGCCAGGCGCGTTGGCCTTTGCCTTCGGGCGGCTTCTTTTTTTGGATTCTTTTTTGGCCTCTTTTCTGGCCTCCACCGAAAGCCGTTGAAATTCTCGCTCGAGAGCTTTTTCCGAAACCTCGGCGGAACGATGTGCACAGCCGGCACCCGACAGAGCGAACAAAATAGGAATCGCCAACATTGCCAACAGTCGAGCATTGGTCATCCTGACCTCCGACATAAACGAGAGTCCAGCCAAGGAACACGCAGATTCAAACGAGAAGGGTCGAACAATTGGCGCAGCTTTCGTCGAGTTCGTCGCCTTCGTCGGCGTTTTGAACCGAGCGAATCCCATTACAGACTCAATATAAGTCGCTTTGAAAACTTGAGTCGAGAAAAAGTCGAGATGGCACCGGCCTTGCTCACCTTTTTAGGTGAGGTCCAAGTTTGAAAGACAACTCGACCTCGACCAACGTCAGGAGGACGGATGAGCAAAGGGATCTTCACGGCGGTGAGCGGAGCGATGGCGCAGTCGGCGCGACTCGACACCGTAGCCAACAATCTTGCGAACGTGAACACGACCGGCTTCAAGCGCGACGGCCAGCTTTTTCGCGAGTACCTGACCTCCTACAACAAAGAACCGGGAACCATTGAAGCACCTCGAGTCGCCGCGACCATCGAATCGTTCTACGCGCTCAATGGTGGCGATAAGTCGTATGTCGATCTCGACGGTTCGTATTCGGACTTTTCTCAAGGGACGATTCGACAAACTGGAAACAAGCTCGACTTCGCAATCGAAGGCGACGCGTTTTTTGAGGTGGCAACGCCTGAGGGCACACGCTTCACGCGTGCCGGGAATTTCTCGGTCGATGGCGACGGCCGATTGATCACAAAGCAAGGCTACCCCGTTCAGCGTCAAGGTGGCGGCGAGTTTCGTTTCACCAGTGCTGACATCACGATCTCCTCTAATGGCGAAGTTTTTGATCGTGGGCAAAGCCTTGGGCAAATTGCACTGACATCGGTCGCCAACAAAGACGCGCTCGCAAAGCAGGGTGCCAATCTGTTTTCTCTGCGCGACGGACTTGAGCCGCGAATGTCGCAATCGTCCGACGCAAAAATCAGCCAGGGTTTTTTGGAAGGTAGCAACGTGAATGTCATTCGCGAAATGACGGATATGATTGCGGCGACACGCACGTTTGAAAGCACCCAAAAGGCGATTCAGGCCTATGACCAGATGGCTGGCAAAGTCGTTAACGAAGTTCCGAAATTGAATCAGGGCTAGAGGAGTAACTAAATGATTAAGTCGCTTTCGACAGCCGCTACCGGCATGCAGGCTCAGCAGACCAACATGGATGTGATCGCCAACAACTTGGCGAACGTTTCGACCACGGGTTTTAAAAAGTCGCGCGCCGAATTTGAAGACCTCATGTATCAGACTTTGAAAGAACCAGGCGCTGTGTCAGGCATGAATGCGATTTCGCCGACAGGTGTTCAGACCGGTCTTGGCGTGCGCACGGCTGCGATTCAAAAGGACTTTGATATCGGTGCGGGCAAGATCACGAAGAACCCACTCGATGTTCAGATAGAAGGCGCCGGATTTTTTCCTGTGCAGCTTCCAGACGGACAAATCGGGTACACGCGTGACGGTCAGTTTAAGAAGGATCCGCAGGGCCGTATGGTCGACAAAAACGGGAATCCGTTGCAGCCGGAGATCGTCATTCCGCAAAACGCACAAGGTATCGATATCGCTCCCAATGGCCAAGTTTCCGTGACCGTCGGCAACAACATGGTTCCCCAGCCGATCGGCCAAATTCAAGTCGTGAACTTCGTCAACCCGGCGGGCCTTCGTGCGATGGGTAAAAACGTGTTTATGCCGACGGGTTCAAGTGGTCTTCCCGTACAAGGCACGCCAGGTCTCAATGGACTAGGTGAACTCGCGCAAGGCCAGGTTGAGTCGTCGAATGTGAACATCGTCGATGAGATGGTGAACATGATCACGGCGCAACGTGCGTACGAGACAAACTCGAAAGTGATTCAGGCGTCCGATCAGATGCTTCAGTCCGTGAACCAACTTCGCTAGGGATAAAATGACAGCTGTTCTGCAGGCGCTCTTTTTGATGCTGACGATTCTCGCGGCGAGTTCGGCGAGGGCTGATGCACGTGAAGTCAAACCGGTCTCGATCGTCGTGCGACCTTCTGTCCGGCTCTCGTCGGCGGATGCTTTGAATCGCGAACTGAGCATGGCAGAACTTGTCGACCTGAAGGCGGTCCGCGAGCAAGACCGTGCGGAGATCGAACGTCACCTTCGCCAAGTGACATTGACCGATCGTCCAGCAGTGGGTGAAGAGCGTCTCTTCACGCAAGAGGGACTGGAGCCGATTGTCGCGGAAGCGGATCGCCGTTTATCTGCGGCTGGATTTTCCAGTGACTGGAAGGTGCCGAGCCGGTCTCGTGTGTTTCGGCATTCGTCCTTCACGCCAAATGAAATCGAGCGTGCATTGCTCGCGGAGCTTCAAAAAAGATGTGAGGACTGCGAAGTGCAAATTCGTTCGTTTGATTTGCCCAAAGAGGCCAAGCGCCTGATTCAGACGCAGGCCGATGCTGGCGAAGTGCAGCAAGTGCGCAACTGGGCCATCTTAAGCCGCAACGAAAGACCGCGCGGCAGTTTCGCGTGGCCGCTGCAGGTGGATCTCGTCAATGGCACTCGCCGTTCGATGATGATCACAGGAATGGTCGAATACTACCGAACCATTCCGGTGCTCACACGCGCTGTTCAAGGCGGAGAAAAGATCAGCGCGGAAGATCGTCGCTTAGAACGCCGAAATGTGAGCTTTTCAATGGATGAGCCGGCTTCGATGTCGGACATCGAGCTTGGTGTTGCTGCTCGCAACTTTGCGGCCGGTGAACCGCTTTGGAGATCGTCGCTCAGGAAAGAGCAAGTGGTTCGCTACGGTGACGTCGTCCGTGTGCAAGCCGGAGACGACGCGTTCATGATCACGGCGGAAGGCATTGCGCTTTCGGCAGCTGCGATCGGCGAAACTGTTCAGGTGCGTGTCGGAAAACTCAAGAAGCAGATATCAGGTGTATTAAAGGAGAGAGGCCTTGTTGAAATTCGCTAACATCATTTCGATGAGTGTCTTGATGGTTGCGGGCGGCCTCATTGGCTGCTCAAGCCTTCAACGTGCCGTCAAAAGCGAGCAACCCAAAATCACGCGTTATTCCGATCGTGACAATTTGGCGTTTGAGTCGGATCGAAAATACCGTCGAATGAACCGCAACCGTTTTGAAGAAGAAGCGGAAGTTGGGGCGCAAGCCGGTTCACTTTGGGTGATGGAAGGTCAGGGTGCCTATTTATTTGCTCAAAACCAAACTCGCATGATGGGTGATCTTCTAAACGTTCGTGTCGAAGGTAGCCCAAAGCAACAGCTCTCCAGCAAGGTTCGTGTGATCTCCAAGCTGCTTGAGCGCCTTGAAGCGCCTCGCTCGACGGGCGCGCAAGCGGTTCGTGGTCCTGCTGCCGCACCAGGTGCGGCAGGCGCCGGCGCGCCGGTTCCAGGTGCGGAAGGTGCGGCTGCCGGTGTCGGTGCTGACGCCCAGTCGACTCAGGTGGCTGGGGCAGCGAATGAAAAGCCAGGCACGTTTGATCCGAAGGATCCGATCTCGACGATTCAAACCGTCCCCACGCGGATTGTTGAACAGCTGAAAGACGGCAGCTACCGCGTGAAAGGTGTGCAGCCTTTCATGATTGGACGTCGCGAATATCGTGTGATCGTGACGGGTGTCGTTCGCCAGGAAGACTTCGACGACAACGGCATCGACGCTTCCAAGCTTCTTGATTCGCAATTCGATATCGTCAGTTCTCGGAAAGGATCGACGCTATGACAATTGGTCAAACGGCCCTTCGCTTTGCACTTCTTCAATTGGGGCTTTTGGGGTTTGCAGCACTGCTTTCGATTTTCCTGATTTTGCCGAAGGCCGAAGCGGCTCGGATCAAGGACATCGCCAATGTGCGCGGGGTTCGTGATAACCAGCTGATCGGCTACGGTGTCGTGGTGGGTCTCAAGGGCACGGGCGATTCCAAGGCTGAGTTCACTAACAAGTCGATTCTTCGCATGCTCGACAAGCTGGGCATGAAGGTCGAAGACAAAGAAGTCGCCTCTAAAAACGTGGCGGCTGTTATCATCACGGCGTCGCTTCCGCCATTTGCTCGTGCAGGAAACAAAATCGACATCACAGTGAACTCCATTGGCGATGCGACTTCACTTGCTGGCGGAACACTGATTCAGTCACCGCTGCGCGCGGCTGATCAAAACACCTATGCAGTGGCGCAAGGTTCGTTGCTGATTGGCACTGGGCCTGACAGTCATTCGACGTCTGGAAGAATCCCAAACGGTGCCATCATCGAACGTGACGTCGCCGAGGACTTTACCTCGCGGAAAATGTTTCGTCTGACACTTCACAATCCCGACTTCACCACGGCCGCTCGTCTTGCGAAGCGGATCAACATGGATCTCTCTGGCAAATACGCGACGGCCAAAGATGCGGGCACGGTCGACATCATCGTACCGTTCTCTTATGAAGGACGTGCCGTCGAGCTGCTGGCGACGATCGAAGCGCTAGACGTCACGCCAGACTCACGCGCACGTGTTTTGGTGAACGAAAAAACCGGAACGGTTGTGATTGGCGATACGGTTCGAATTTCCCGCGTCGCGATTAGCCACGGCGACCTCACAGTCAAGGTCGCGGGCCAAACGACAAAGTCCAAAGACGGAGACCGCGTGGCTGTTTTTGATTCCGGCACAAGTGTCGGGGACTTGGTGAAGTCTCTGAATCAGCTTGGAGTCGCACCCCGCGATTTGATTACGGTTTTACAGAACATTAAGGCAGCGGGCGCACTTCAAGGTGAGCTCGAAATTCTTTAACCGCGGGGAGCGAGTCCGGTGTCGATGATTTGTAAGGCCCGTCAATCGGCCAGAAATGGTGGAGAGACATGCAAGACCGGACTGGCCTCGACCGCGAAAGTGTTTCGAATTGAAGCAGAGGATCATAAAATAAAAGAACGGGGTGCAACATGGATGTGGCACCTCTGGGGTACGGTGGGTTGGAGTTCGTTCAACCAAGGATGGTTTAGGAGCAGAGCCGTTTCGAGCAGGGAACAGGGGCATAGAGTCAGTGCGCTAGGAAAGGCGACTTCTTTAGGCTTTATCTGTGAAAAGCGCAGGATGCGCATCGCTCTCCGATCCACCTACCCATTTTTTCTTCTGTCGGTATTTCTTCAGAGCGTTTCGCCAATCGCGTTCGCATCCGATTCTGCCAACGCCGACACGACTCAGAAAAAGCCAGAGCCAGTTGTTCGTGATCAGCGTGTCCTCGATGCGGCCCGTATGTACGAAAAGTATTTCCTCAATCAAATGGTGAAGGCTATGCGTGGGACGGTTTCGTATTCGGACCTGCAAAAGCCGACAATGGGTGAAGAAGTTTATCGCGATCAGTTGGACGACCAATATGTCGACTCTTGGACCGAGTCGGGCGGAATCGGTTTGGCCAACATGATCCACGACGAACTGCTGGGTAAGGCCGAGATGGCCAAGCGCCGGCAGGAGGCCTACCGCCAGGCGCGGGCGCAGGGCAAGCAAGCCCGAACCCCGATTGCCCTCACTGATCGAGATGTTTTGCACGTGCGGAAGTTGCCAAGTTCTGCGACGGCGCAGGCGGGCACCGAGACAGTTTTGGTGAGTTTGGCGAAAACTCAACAGGCCAAAAACGAGGGGCCAGAGACCGTACGACTACCTTGGGACGCCACGGTGGAGCGGGTGAAGTCGGAAGACGGAAAAGTGCAAATTGGTCTCGTGGTTGCAGGACCTCGTCAGGTGGAGATGGCATTTGATGGAGTGACAACCGACGTCACCCCTGGTCAGGTGCTTCGAGCGGGTCAGATCGTCGGCCACTTGTCGCCTCAGGCACGTGGCATTCTGATTCGGCAGCAGGTTCGGCAAGAGGTCGCAAACCTCCAGCCAGAGCGGAAAAGCGGAGGAGACGAGACCAAGGTCCAGGAGTCGTCAAATGTGAATTCTGGTCTTTAGGTCTCGTGGAAAACCGTCTCAATATGGTACACTTTTAGAGAGTCAATGATCGCGGAGGGTGACATGAAAGTCTCAAATTCGGGCCCGGGGAATCTCGCAGGAGCTGGAGCAGCATCAAACACAGCAGCTGCTTCCGGAGCAAAAGAGGTTTCGAAAAACTCGCGCTCGGCTGCGGCTGACGCACTTGGAGCTTCGGTTGGGAACTCCGCGAAAGTGGATCTCTCGGCGCGCGCGCAAGAAATGAAACGTGCAAAAGAACTCGCAACACCAAGCAATGGCGTTGATGAAGCGAAAGTTTCTCGTCTGCAAGCTTTGATCGACAGCGGCCAATACAAAGTTGACGCTCGCGCGATTGCCGATAAGCTCGTCGATGAACAAATGAAGATGAATGAATAGCTAACTTAGGTAAATGACGCTTGTTAGATGGCCTCTCAGGGAAGAAAGGCAACCGTGACTCAAGACTCTAATAAATCAGATACAAATAGACCAGATACCTATCGTGAGCTCGTCTCTTGTTTGGAAGACTTGGTGAAGATCTATCGATCTCTCCTCGAAGTCGTCCGTCGTGAAAAAGAGATTCTTGTCGAAAGTCGTCTCGACGAACTCAATGAGAACAACAAAACCAAAGACGCTCTGCTTGTGCGTATTCGCACGCTCGAGAATAGCCGCACCAAACTGGCGCGCGATCTCGCGGTTTTAACTTCGTCGGATGTGGATCAGCCTCGTCTTTTGGAAATCGCGGCGAATCTCCCGGTAGACCGGGGAGATCGTCTGCGTAATATGCATTCGGTATTAGAACTTCTCATTCGTCGAGTGTCGGAAGTGAATAAACAGAACGAAGAGCTGGTGCAATCGGCTTTGCGTTCGATCACAGGAGCGATGGAGGCCATCAAAGATGGTCTGCAGCCGGCTTCGACTTATGAAAAAAAGGGCTCTATGGCTTTGGGCAAAACCGAAGGTGGAGCGTTGGTCAGCAGAGAGGCTTAAAGACTCGGCTTTGATGCGAGACCAGCACGGTCACAGGACGTGATCGACTTAACAGACAAGGACGTCGGGATGTTGGTGAATTATGTCTAAGATCCATGGAATGATGGATATTGGAAAACGGTCGATGATGAACAGTCAGACCGCGCTCCAGACGTCAGGACATAACATCGCCAGCAAAAACGTCGACGGATACTCTCGTCAGCGTGTTGAAATCCAAACCAATGTTCCAGTGGGCCAGGGCAAAACTCGTTATGGAACGGGGGCAAGAACCGCCGCCGTCACCCGAGTGAACAACCCGTTTCTCGAGCGTCAGATCGGCAACGAACGATCGCTTGCGGGTTTTCACGATGGCAAAGCCGAAGGCATGGGACGTGTCGAGCAAGTTTACAATGAACAGCAGAATAAGGGTCTGAACCAATTCATGGCCGACTTTTTTAGTTCGGTGCAGGAGATGGCCAATAACCCGGAAAGTTTGGCGACGCGCACTCAGGTGCGCGAATCAGCGGACTTCTTAACCAAAGACTTCAAACGAGTGCATTCGCAGCTGCGCGATATCACGCGTGACCTCGACCAACAGATCATCAATCAGTTGGAAG
>CAKQVW010000038.1 GCA_934277865.1 uncultured Pseudobdellovibrionaceae bacterium
GCCCCATTTTGAAAGCGAAACATCGAGAATATCTGGCGCATACACCAGAGAGAACAAATTCATGTCGAGCTGAAACAAGATCGAATCATCCCGGTCCTCGTAGTCTTGCACCCGCGAGTCCAGCGAAACCACCCAGTTGCGAAAGGCGAAGTAACGTTGCCGAAACTCGTTGAAGTCGCGCTTCGAGAGCATGAGAAACCCCGATCCAATCCAGGCTTTCGCTTCGGGACGAGTCAAAATCCGCTTGAAGTTGTCTGCATACTGACCGGCGTGAATCGCGGTGTTTTTGTCGAAATTAAAAAAGAGAAACTTGTCGAGAAACTCAAAACCATCTTCTTGAGGCTTCTGTTTGATCAGCCCTGCCGCTTCGAGCTTTTTCAGTTTGGTATCAAGTACTTTCGGATCCTTCAACTCGGGGAACGTATAGAGGTAGTTCGAGATCTCTTCACGAGTCACCGCCCCGTTGCGCCAGGCGATGACATCAAAAATCGCAAGCAAGCTGATATCAGAAAAAATCTCTTCACCAACAAATTGAGACCTCTCGGGCGAGGACATGCTCTTCGTGATGTCAGGGCGATTGAAGTGCGTCGAAATATTAAATTCGTCCTTCAATCGTTTGTTGAAGTACTCTCCGACATCGGCGCGCTCGCTTTGCATCAGCGTCATCGCCAGCAGGCGCTCCGTCTCAAATCCATCGAACTTCAAGAACCGACTCAGCTCGATGGCTCTTGCCACAGTCAAATTCTTTCGTCCCCGAATCACGTCATTCATGTAGGAAATCGGCCACTTCAGTCGATTCGCCCAACCTCTGTGACTCAGCTTGCGAGTCCCCGAGCTATTGCTGGCGTAGAGATCAGCCAGAAACTGCCGAACGTCGTCATAGGCATGGATCTTTGGACTTCGCATGTCTCACCTTTCAATCTGAAGAGTCTCAGGCAAAATAGTTCTGCTGCAGGAACAGACAAGTACTGTTGCCCTACGTCGTAAATTAGCTAGAGGAGAAAAACGTGGAAAAAGTGGTGTTGCTGCTCTCAGGCGGAAAGGACTCCAAGAAGTGCCTGGAGCTACTTCTGCAAGCGGGGTTCGACGTCACCGGCCTCTGTATTTCAGGTCGACAGAAAGTGGAAGAGCCACAAGCGCGCAAAACGGCTGAACAGTTTGGTGTGCCGATTGTCGTTGTCCCTGTTTTTTTCTTCGATGAAACAACCTGGAACCCGGTCAAACTCATCATTCGAGACCTGGCGATGGGCGCAGTCGCCATCGCCGTCTGCTGGCGTTTGAAAGCAAAACGACTCGCCACTGGCGTAAAAGTCGCCGACATCGAGAACGCTCAACTAAAATGGTTACGACCGTTTCTTCGCTTCGCGACGTTTGCTCTGAAACTCTTTGGCATTCGGCTGATCTTCCCACTTATGGACCGTGAACTGCGCTAGCCGGTCTTGATGATCCGGTCCAAACCAGAGCTTTGCAAATTCGCGTTGCTCGCTTTTCACATCGTCTGCGCGTTTAAAAGCCGCCACAGATCGCCGTGGCAAACTGGCAAGTCGTAGAACCTCCGCCAATGCCTCCGGCCGCGCGGACCAAGGCGCAACAATTCGGTCCACGAGACCGCACGCAAACGCTTCACGGCCCGTGAGACTCTTCATCTCAATTCCAAACCGTGACGTCGCTTTGGCCCCAACACGCTTGGCAAGCCGTGCGCCTCCGCCCCAACCGTAAATCAATCCCATCTTGCGCTGCCAGAATCCAAGATGGGTATGAGGCGTTGCAAACACCAAATCAAATGCCGAAAGCCACTCAAGCCCGCCGCCAAAAACATCACCTTCTACCAGCACCACCGTCGGCGCCTCGAACTGCTCGAGTTGGCTGAGCACTTTTGTGATGTCGCGATTTGCCTTGAGGCTCTTTGTTTTTCCCAGGCGCAGGTGATCTTTCAAGTTTCCGCCCGAACAAAACACGCGACCTTCGGCTCGCAGCAAAAGGCCATCCACCTTCGCGTGCGCCTTTAAGAGCCGCCCCAGCTCGAGAGCGTTTTCAACGGAAAAACTATTGCGTGTCTCGGGATCACGAAACAAGAGTTCCAAGATCACAAGTTCGCGCTGACCGCGCTGAAACCGATGTTGGGAAATTTCAAATACAGAATCTCGCTTGGGCGTCGCCGATCGTTTCGTCATGCCAAAACGATGTGACGTCGAACAGCTCCTCGTCCAGTGAAATGTACACCGACACCTGTTCCACCGGTGCGCCCCATCATGCTGGTCCAAACGATTCGAGCCGGCATCACATAGGTACGGCTCACATCATCGAGCTCCATACGCAGCTTCACGCTCTCGCCGATAGCCACATCTTGCAAAGCATTGAGCTCGAGATACGCACCGGTTTTCGAAAGATTAAAAATACGCGAGCCGATAGACCGCCCAGCACCAAATTCGACCGTCGCCGCCTGCTCGGTATCAAATCGGCGATGAATACGCTGCTCAACCCGCCCTTGAGTGATGGCCTTCTCGGCAATGCCGAGAAGATCACGTTGCTCATACGGCTTTTCCAGATACACCACACGCTCAAGCAAGGCCAGGTTTTGAACCGCCTTCGGAGCTTCCGCTTTGGCGAGAATCATGATCATGCGATCAAAACCCTCGCGACGAAGTGTTTCGACCCAGTTCAGTTCGTTTTGGTTCCAATCATTGAAATTGAAAATCACCAGATCCGGATGCCCCGCGAGCTCCAGCTTGGTCGCCTGCGGACGAGTGGTGGTGACTCGCGCTCCGCCAGGAAGAGTGCCAAGAAGTGGGTGCAGCTTTTTTCGAAGCAATTCATTTTCATGCTCGGTTCGACTCGCAATCACGATCTGCTTGGGCTTTTCTGGAATATAACCCCGGCTCATACGACCCTCCTGCCGACTTCCGACTTCTTCCTTATCGGTATCCGGCGACGGATTATGGCCGTGATCTCGAGCTCTAAGCCAAATACTCATTTTGAGACACCTCCGCGTGCCGCCAAGTTCGGCACCTCACGCGAGAAAGCTCGGTATTTGTCGAATCCCCTGACAGTCTAGTGTCGCTCGCAAAAAAAAAGCGCCGGGCCCAGCCCAGCGCTTTCCTCGTTTCCCGACTGTCCGTCGAGAACGCTCTTACATTTTCAGACCAGATTTTCCGACCCACTTGCCGCGCGGGCGGTAGATGCGGTTGTTCTTCCACTGTTCGAGAATGTGCGAGAGCCATCCCGAAACACGCGATGCTGCAAAGATCGGCGTGAAGAGATCCGTTGGAATTCCCATCGAATAGTACACAGTCGCCGAATAGAAATCGACGTTTGGAAGAAGATCCTTCTTCTCGCGCATGATATCGTCGATCATCGTCGACATCGTGTACAAGTGAGCTTCGCCCTTTTTCTTGGTGAGGCGCTCGCTCATCGTGCGCAGGATCTTTGCGCGTGGGTCGCCGTTTTTGTATACGCGGTGACCGATGCCCATGACTTTTTCTTTGTTGTCGAGAGCGCGCTGAATCCATGTTTTGCACGCTTCGATCGAACCGATGTCGAGAAGCATCTTGATCACCTGTTCGTTCGCACCGCCGTGCAAAGGTCCTTTCAAAGCCGAAATCGCTGAAACGATGGCCGAGTGGATATCCGACAGCGACGACGCCGTCACACGTGCTGCAAACGCCGAGCAGTTGAGTTCGTGGTCCGCATGCAAGATCAAGCATGTGTCGAAATCTTTTACCAGCTCGGCGTCTGGCTCGGTGCCGGTCAACGTCCAGAAGAAGTTGTAGGCGACCGACTTATCCGCTTTTGGCGCGACGACGTCTTTGCCATTGCGGATGCGATCAAACGCTGTCACCAGCGATGTCATCTTCGCTGTCAGACGAACCGCTTTGCGTTTGTTCGCCTCATCCGACATGTCTTGTGCTTCTGCATCCCAGTGTGCCATCAGCGACGTCGCCGTACGCAACCACGCCATCGGGTGAACACCCTTGGTCGGGATCGTCTTCAAAACTTTTACGAACTCTGGATCCAGAGCCATGTTCGCGCCGAGATCTTTTTTCAGCGCCGCGAGTTCGTCCGCAGTTGGTCGACGATCGTTCCATAGCAAGAAGACCACTTCTTCAAATGTCGACTTGGCTGCGAGATCTTCAATCGTGTAACCGCGATAGGTGAGAGTGGCGTCTTGGATCGAGGAGATGCCAGTTGAACACGCGACGACTCCCTCGAGTCCGCGATCAACGGCGCCTTCGAAGATTTCTACTTGGGCAGCCATGAGAGTTCCTTTCCGTAACTGACTTGATATCAAGCCATCATCATCATTTTTTTTCGAACTTTACATTACCGCGAGGTACTTACTGCGGCCAAAGGCATGAAGCCAGATTTCAATTTTTTCGCGCTGCGCCGCTAGCGTCGAGGCGCCAAGCGAATCACACGATCCTTCACTTCAAAAACCACGACCGTGACATCTTGGGGCAGATCTTGTCCATCTGCATGTTTCTCAATCGCATAGAGAATTTCATTGCGGGCGTCGTGCACCGTTCCCGACCCGGGCTTCAGCGTCGGCGCCTTAACAGAAAGCGCACGAACCAAACGGTCCTCTCCAAAGGTCTCGCCCTTTGAATTTTTTGCTGCCATCGCACCGCCCGACACCAAGACGACACGGTCCATCGCTTCCAGCGACACCTCGTGCAGCGTTCCAGAAACGGCACCTCGGCCTTTTTCAATCGAGGGATCACTCGCCTTCAGGCGTTCGAGATTTCCAGACGACGCGCGCAAGACCGCACCAAACACCGGGCCCGCAGCCGCGTAGGCAAAGTTCAAAGTCCTTCGATCCAACGTTCCGTAAAACACATTGGCCCGATCCGCACCCTTGGGCCCCGTGCCCAAGCTCGGCTCCAATTCGGCGGCAATCGCCTGCAAGAGTTTTTCGGCCGACAGTCCCCGCTTGGCTTCCTGCTGTCCGGTGACTTTTAAAAGCACACTCAACAGCAGCGCCGACATTCCGTATCCATTGGAGCTTGCAAGCACGACCCCAAACTTCAAACGATCTTCGTGTTCAAAAATGTCGAAATAGTCGCCACCCGAAATGGGGCTCGGAATGAACTTTGTGGAAAACTCGAAGCCGGGAATATTCGGAAACTCGGTCGGCACCAAAACTTTCTGCACGAGTGCCGCAGTCTTGACCTCTTCTGCGACCTTTTCGATCAAACCCTCGAGAGACTGGTTGGCCTTGATCAATTGTGTGCGAAAAACAGCCAAATCTTTCTCACGCGCGTCGACTTCCCGCTCAAGCTCTTGAACGAGTTCGACTAGCTGATCATGGCTGTAGGACTTAAGAGTTTTGGAGTCGTGTTTCACCATCTCCAAGTCTGAGTTTCGTGGCCTCAGGCGTCAAGAATGCGACGGGGTGCATTGGCGCTTTCATGTCACCCCGGGGTTCGCTAACCCAGACTCATGACCGGGCTTTCCGAAGAAACGGCCTCGCTGGAAAAATTGCAGCGCGCAGAAGCGGCCACCAAAATCGCAATTTGGTCGGAACTGGGAAGCTGGGAAGGCCCGCTTCGCGAATTTGCACGTCTATCGAACCCCGAAGCCGATCTCGACCGCCGCTTGAAGTTTTTCAGTTGGGAAATCGCCGCGCGAGTCCAACAAGCCGCGCACGAGTATGTAAAAAACCAAACACGAGAGACCTCCGACCTGGCTCACGAAAAACTGAGCGGAGAAATGGCGGCCGAACTCGAACTCAAGGCGCTGAACACGGTGTTTTTTGAAGACCTCGGGTTTCGCAAAGACAAAGGCATTGCGGCGCTCGACACCGTGCTTGCCAAACGCATGGCGCCTCCCGCCCTCCTCGCGATGCTCTATGCCTGGGTTGCGGAATTGTTTTTCCGCGCCCTGCGTGAACAAAACAACGATCTCGATTCCTCAGGCTGCAAAAAGTTTTTCAAACGCATCGATCTCGTCTTCGACACGCCAACGGATGTGGTTCGGGCCGTACCCTGCCCGTCAAACGACGTCGGTCGCGTGATTCTTCTCAGCCTCGACAACAAAGGTCAGCGGGTCGCCGACCATCTCTGGTGCGCATGGGCCGAAAAGTCGAGCGATGGATTCGTCGCAAAGACGATGGCTCAGGCGCTGATCGCAGCTCTCACCGAGCTCTTTGTGAGTTTGGACCTTCGCGATTCACGCACACTAGAAAGTCTCGAGCGCCAATTGGCGATTCTCGACATGATCATCGCCCTCCAGCCAAGCGAGACCCAGCGTCTTGCCGACCGAGCCATTCTCAAAACACGTCTCGGGCAAAACCAGCGCGCCCTCGAAGATCTCAAACGATTCTTCGCCTTCCACGAAAAATCCCACGCTCCCGCAGAAATCGTCTCGCTTTTTGAGTCACTCAAGAATTCCGCAACGCCGAAAGGACCCGAATGGAACTGAACAACGAACCGGCTGGCAAAGCTCAAGATCACTCTGTCCAGAAAGCCATCGACGTCGTTCAAGGCCCCGCGTGGGATCTCTCTAGCGAATACCCGTCGCTGACGAGCGCCGAATTTCAAGCCGACCATCAGTGGGTCGAAGCTGAGATCACAAAGCTGCAAGCACGTGTCAGCACAGCTTTCGCCACCGCACCAACGGCCGCTTCATCGATACCCGACGCCGAGTTCGTGCGATCGTTGCAAGAGATCAGCAAACACCGCGAAGACATCGGCATCGTGCTTGGGAACCTGATGACTTATGTTTCATGCATCTCCAGCTGCGATAGTTCCGATCAACAGGCGCAAAAATTGGGGGGCGCCCTTTCGGCACTGCACGCGCGTCTCCAACAGGCGACGACACCATTCACGATTTTTCTCGCGCAGACCGACGAAGCTTTTGTCGAAGCCTATCTCGCAAGCGAGCAAACCAAGCACGATCGTTTCTGGGTGGAACTCAGCCGCAAGTACCGCAACACACTGCTAAGCGAAAGCGAAGAGAAGTTGCTGGCAGCACTCTCCACCACGGGTCATCATGCCTGGAGCACGCTCTATAGCCAACTCTCTGGCAATCTGAAGTGCCAATTGCAATACGAAGATGGGCGCGAAGAAACCTTGGGGTACTCGCAAACCACCGGTCTGCTGTTGGGGGATGACGAACCTTCGCGAAAAGCTGCATGGAACGCGATCCAGGCAGCTTGGTATAGCCAGCGCGAGTCCGCCGCCGCCATTCTCAACGCTCTTGCTGGTTGGCGCCTCGAGCTCGTCAAAAAACGTTCGCACACGGTCAAACAAAACTTCCTCTCGCAAGCGATTCGCATGGCGAAAATCGAAGAGGAAACCCTGAACGCCATGATGACCGCCGTCGAAGAGTTTTTACCCAAAAGCCGCGAGGGCCTGCGCTTCATGGCAAAGGGCATGGGCAAAGATCGCCTCGATCCCTGGGACACGCTAGCCGGTGCGCCGGCTGCCGCCAATTCCTCTGGCAAACGCCCGTTTCACGAGGGTTTCGATATGATTCGAAGTGCCTTCATGGAAGTCGACAAAGAGTTCGGAGAGTTCTGCGATCTGATGCTGAAAAACCAGTGGATCGAAGGCCGTGTACTGGAAACCAAACGCAACGGCGCCTACTGCACCGGTTTCTCGAAATCGCGCACACCTCGTGTTTTTCAAACCTACATGGGGTCGCTGAACGACATTCGCACGCTTGCTCACGAACTTGGCCACGCCTACCACGCCTGGGTTCAGCGCGATCTCCCTCGTGCGATTTCCGGTAAACCCATGACACTTGCCGAAACCGCCAGCGTCTTTGCTGAAACCGCATTCGCCGACTACGTTCGCAAGCACGGTGACCAACACGAAAAATACGAAATTCAATGGCAAGACTGCGAAACCAACGCGAGCTTCCTGATCAACATCCCGGTGCGATTTGAATTTGAAAAGGCCCTATACACAGCACGCGAAAAAGGAACCGTCACGCCAGACGAGCTTTCGCAGCTGATGAGCGAATCTTGGATGAAATGGTATGGCGACACCGTCACTGGTCCGGATCCGATGTTCTGGGCTTCGAAGCTTCACTTCGCCATGTCGTGGGTGAGCTTCTACAATTTCCCTTACACCTTCGGCTATCTCTTTAGTCTCAGCATCTACGGCAAGCGCCTCGAGCAAGGTCCAGGCTTCATGCCTATCTACAACGAGCTCCTGCGCGGAACCGGCGGTGCTACGGCCGAAGATCTCGTCATGAAACACTTTGGTGAGGACCTACGAGACGTCAACTATTGGCGAAAAGCCCTCGGAGCGATACGCTTATAGAATACCCTAAAAAGGAGATTCTATGATCTCGTTGTTCGGACTCGCCACGGCACTCATTCTACAAATGCCCGCATTTGCGCAGACCGACTCTTAGAGTTTGCCCGAGCGGGAATGTTTCTCCAAACTTCAGCCGTTGTCGTCTGAGATGAGTATCCAACTTGGCAAAGACGACTTCCTCATGGACGATGGTTCTTCCCTGTGGAGAATTTCTGCCGACGGTATCAGCCAGTGTCCTTTGGACGACAAGTTCGCAGAAGCCGCACCACTTACCTATTTGCGATTGAAAACCAAAGACTCCGAAGTTTTGGTGGCACACACCTCGCTAAAGCAACGTGATCTCGCCGAAAGAAGATCCGGCGAACATCTCCCTCACATTCGAGCCGGGTTCCGCCCGCTATCGAAAATCGAGAAGACCTTCATCAAACTTTCGAACATCGTCACTCTGACATGCACTCCAGTTGCCGATCTGGAGAAGGCAAAGGCTGAAATTCGAAAAGAAATGACCGGCAGACTGAAACTCGCAGAAATGATGTTAAAGGTAAAGAATCTGGCGTCGGTGCTTCCGCTGGTGAAAGATCCCGACTTCGCCGCCTACCAGGCCGCCGCCACCGAGTGCTCGAAAGTGCCAGGCGACGTTTCCGAGCACGCAAAGTTATTGGGCGAAACTGCACAGCGCCTAGCGCCAAAAAACCGACCTGATAAAAAGACCGACAAAGTCGCACGCTAGCGGCCGTAGCCGAACACACCTTTGGCTGCGAAAATTTCCTTGCAGATCTCCAACGGTTCGACGGCTGTCTGCTGAGCGTTGCCTTTGAGCTCCAACTCGGTTTTCGGGCGTCGCTCAGGCTCCTCACAGACGATGCGGTAGGGTTCGTCTAACCAAGGTACTTTCCGAAGGGCCGCATACAGCTCGGCATTGGACCTCGCCTGCCAGTCCTTTGGAAACTGAGCGCGGCGGTAGTCCGAGGCTTGGGCCAAATGGTAGATCGCATACCGCTCGTAAGCCTGCACCTCGACCGCCTTGTGCAACTGCCCCTCATGGTACCTGAGCCTCGCGCGAATGAAACCCGACTGAAGATTCTCTCGCGTCAGACGCAAAGCTTTCTCCGCCGCTTCGCGACTGATGCGCACTCCGTTCATGAAGTACCGATGGTAAATGTCTGAATCCGAATCCCGATTCTCTAAGCGTGAAATGAATTCGGCGCCAACGTAGAAGGGAACGCCCGCACGCACGTTAGGAAAGATGTAGGCTTTTAAGAACATGTCTGTCGCATCTTTGTAGGTCTTGCGGATTTCCTCTTCTGGCAGCTGGCTGGCTTTGCGAGCATCCGCAAGCGAATAAACCGGAAGCTTGGCCTGCATCCGACTGATCTCACCTTCATCAAAAATCTTTCGCGCGTTTAAAACCTGCATGTAAGAAAATGGCGCGGACTTGGTAGCAGCCGGAGCGCCAGGGCGACGAGCCGCAAGCTGCAGGGAGCTTGCAAAACGCAAAACAGCCTCGTCTGTCAGGCGATCCACCAAAACCACAGTTGGCTCGGTAAGAGCTCGGTCCACATTCAGAGCCATATCTTCAAGCACCGTGTTCCAGCCCGGATGAGCCAAGCGCCACGCGGAAAGCTGCCCCACCGAAAGTGGCAGCAAAATTCCAATCGCCAAAAGCGCCACTCGGACCGGTTTAAAACCAAACCACAAAATCAAAATCGCAACCGAGAATGCGATCGACGCGATCAAACCCGTCGCGCTCTCGCCGATAGGTCCAAGGAGCACCATGGGTCCACCGAGGAGATCCTCGTAACGAACGGCTCGCAGAGCATCAAAAACGGGGAACCACGAAATCGATCCGCGCGCCGCCGCCGTGCCAGCTTCCTCTAGGGCGATTTTCAACAGCGGATGTAGCGACATTCCCAGTAAAAAACACGCCATTCGCAAGTACCGCCGTGACTTTGCGAATCGTGTTTCCTCGCCACTTGCGGCCAGCGCCAAAGAGAGCACCCATGCCGCCGGCGTGAGACCCGCGGCAAACCCTTCCACCACCGAGAATCCATAGCTCACTCGGCCAGCTGATTGACCAGTGGCGCGGGCAAAGGCCAGCACTGCGACAAAAAAGAAACCCAGCACATAGCCGTTTGGCACAACGCCTGTCCAGAGCACGGCAGGTGTCAGCGCCAGCAAAAGCAAGGTCACGGCCATCGAAGCCTGAAACTTTCGTGCGGCACAGAACGCGACAAGCGCCACTGCGCTCAGCAAAATCGTCGCGGAAATCGCAGCCGTCCAGGCCACAAGCTGCGATCCGGCATCCGAAACACCAACCAACTTGGCGACTTCCAGAATCAGCAACCAAAGCGCATTGAGTGAGTTTGCAGCCACGGCAGATCGATCGGCATCGCTGGGGGAAAACACCCAGCGCAGATGATCGGCGGCCAGTCGCGACGGTACCGCCACAGGCATCAGCCAATAAAGCAGCCATGCGTAAAGCCCGAAGCTAAACGCCGCTAAACCGAGGCCACCATATTTCCATTTGTTCGCGGAGAGTTGACGCATGAGTTTCATCACTCACAAGCGTCGCTCAGGTTGAAACTTCCCGACAAGCGTAAATATCATACGCCGCAGTTTTCGCCTCGCGCCGATTGAGCGGCCGAATCTCACCAGCAATCGGCTCGGCGCCAACGGGACGCTTCACGAGAACACGCCGCTGGCCAACAACAAGCGCCGTTTCTAAAAGCCACTGCAGTTCCCTTTCACTGGAGGGACGAAGCATCTCTCGAAAGATCGCCATCTCTTTTTTCGGTTTGGATTTCGACTTGGTATTTCCCTCTTCAAACATCGGATCCAGTACAACCGCATGAGGGCGACGACCAAACTCCGCTTCTAGGGCAAAAGCCAAGGCGCTTCGTTCTCGGTCATCTGCGAGCGCGACATCGGCATGTCGAAACTCGAGAGCAATCGGCGAAAGTCCCTTCTCAGCTTCAAACGTCTGAAACCGCTTGAGCCCATCCTGCAAGAGTTCAAACACCAGAGGATCTCGTTCGAAGGCCACGACTTGAAAGCCCGCTTGAGCCATCAAAAAAGCATCAGTCCCCAAGCCCGCTGTGAAATCACAAACCAAAACCGAACGACCGTCGGCTGCGACCCGGTCTGACTTTTTCACGCCGAGTGCCTTGATCAGAAATTCGTGGTCCGCACCCGGGCGCAATCGGTGTCGCATTTTTCCACTGAGAAAATCCACCAGCACAGGATGGGCCGACGTGGTCTTGGCGGCCAACTCCGAACCCACCAGCCCTTTGGCTGCGCGGCCCATTTCATCTTCGGTTTCGACAATGTGAAATTCAGCGCTGGACTGGCGGAGCAAGCTCTCGCGGTCACTCATGCGCCAAACCAACCCATGTACCAGGCTTCAAAGGTACGAACGACTTCTCCTAGCAGAAATGCCAGCAGTCCCCACCAAGCAAGAAGGTAACCTTCGCGTGCAAGCCCACGCATTTTGCCCGCGACCGGACTCTCCAGGCCTTTCACCCGCCCGATCAGCGTGCGAGACGCCAGAATCAAAACGGCCGGCAAGAGTGTCCGTTCTGGAATCGGGTCGACAAACGCGCTGATCAAAACTGCCGACACAATCACAAGTGCGACCGAGAAGTAGGCAAACGTTTTTGAGGCGTCAAACCCCGCGCGCACAGGCCACGTGCGAAAGCCTGCACGCCCGTCGACCAAAATGCGTTCGAAGTTTTTTAGGTGCAGAATCAAAAGCGCAAACGAACCGTAGAGAGCGCCATAAAACAGGGCCGCCCACTCAAACCGGCCGGCGACGGCCCAATAGAATCCGCCTGTCAAAAGCGGACCAAACATGAACCACGCTGCGATTTCGTGAAACCCTTTGTATTTGAGCCCAAATCGCGAAACCGCAAATTCCAAACTCGCGAGCAGAGCCAAAAGTGCGATCACAACACCGACGGAGAAACGGGTTACGACCAAGGGTAAACCGGCCAGCACGGCAAGAGCAAAGGCCGTCCAAGCGCCGCGTTTGACGTCAATCGCTCGCAACCAGCCGCGGGCAATGACGCGAGCGCCTCCGCGCTCTGCGATTCGGTCCCATCCGCTGACATGATCGTGATAGTCGTTGAATAGCCCGATTGCCGCGTGCAGCGCCAACACGCCGATCAAAGCCTGCAGCGTCAGTCCCGCATCGAAGACACCTTCGCGAATCAAGAGACTTGCGATCGCCAGCATAGGCGCAATCGAGAGCACCAAGGTCTCGGGCCGCAGCGCTTTGATCCACACCAGAAGCATCGGCGGCCGATTGAGCGAGCCAACCGGAACAAGTTCAAATGTCCAGTCCGTCGGCATCAGATTCTCGGGATTCAAAGTCGAAATCAAAAGTGGGCGCAACTCTCCAGCGGTCGAAACACCAACTGTCTGATCAGGCGCCACCACAGGACGGCCGTCTAACAAATCGGCCAATCGCGAATCGCCGGATTTCACCGTGAGAAACTTCGGAAACGACATCAAGGTTTCTTTCGCCAATAAAGTGGCTGAGGAAGTTGCTTTAAAATTTCCAACACTTTGCGCTCATCGGCCGAGCCAGATTGGCCGCCGCCATTCGCCAACAGCGGCTCCAGCTCCTGCAGGCGATGGAAGTAGAGTTCAATCACGCGGCTATTTTCAGCATCAAACTCGGCCGCTCGCATTTCAAAATGGCGTTCGCCAACGATGGCCTTAAACTCTCCAAGTGCCTGAGCCTGAATCGCCTTGGCAAACACCGCGTCCGGTAGTCCACGCAGAACCCAAACTGCGAACGAGTTTAAGTAACCCGACTTGAGATCACCTAAAACGGCCTTGCCTTCGTCGTTGCGTATATCGAAATCCAAAAGGTCGTCGCTTCGCTGAAACAAAAGTCCCAGCGCGGTGCCACACTCTTCCAGGTGCTGATGCAGCTCGGGCGTATATCGTTCTTTGGCGATGAACGGCGCACGAATGCACCATTTAAAAAGTGATCCGGTTTTCAGATTGTGAACGCGGTTGAGATCTTCCAGCTTGATCGAAAAATCTTTCACCAACGAATCCTGAATCCACTCGCCCTCAAGCAGGTCCGAAATCACCTCGGCCGTGTACTGAATCAAATGAACATTGCCATGGCCCGAGAGATTCACCATCACACGCGCCAAAAGATAATCACCCGCCAGCACCGCGTACTCCGGCGTGTACTTCGTCCAAGCCGCCGGCTTTCCACGGCGAAGCACCGACCGGTCAATGAGGTCATCGTGCAAAAGCGAAGCGTTGTGAATGAACTCGATCGTCTGCGCCAACAACTGGATGACTTTTTCATCCAAACCGATGCGCTCTCCGAGGCTGCCGACGAGCTTCGAACGAAAGCCTTTTCCGTCTTTGAACAAGTCATCGT